>JBLMVT010000211.1:0-2745 GCA_050256835.1 Betaproteobacteria bacterium
CGCGTGGACGCGCCGCTTCGCACGCGTCGGCGACGGCGCGAGCGACGCCTTCGCCAGCGGCTGGATGCAGCTGCGCGGCACGCGGCGCCGGCGCGGCGTCGACCGCGGCTTCGTGCTGTCCGACCATGCCGACTGGCCCGGGCTGCAACGCGCGATCCGCGAGAGCGGTGCGGAGCGGGTCATCGTCACGCACGGCTACGCGGCGGTGCTGGTGCGCTGGCTGCGCGAGCAGGGGCTCGAGGCCGGCGCCTTCCGCACCGAGTATGGCGACGACGCGATCGACGACGCGGCGGCCGAGGCGCCGCCATGAAGCGCTTCGCGCGCCTGTTCGCCGAACTCGACGCGCAGACCGGCACCGCGGCCAAGGTCGAGGCGCTGGTGCGCTACTTCTCCGCCGCCGCCCCCGAAGACGCCGCCTGGGCGGTGTACTTCCTGGCCGGCGGCAAGCCGCGCCAGGTGGTGCCGACGGCGCGCCTGCGCGGCCTCGCGCTGGTGCTGTCCGGGCTGCCCGAATGGCTGTTCGAGGAGTGCTACCAGGCGGCGGGCGACCTCGCCGAGACGATCGCGCTGGTGCTGCCGCCGCCGGCGAGCACCGACGACGCCGGGCTGGCCGCCTGGGTCGAGCAGCGCCTGCTGCCGCTGCGCGGCCTGCCGGCCGAGGCGCAGGCCGACTCGCTGGCCGCGTCGTTCGCCCGCCTCGACGCGGCCAGCCGCTTCCTGTTCGTCAAGCTGATCGGCGGCGGCTTTCGCGTCGGCGTGAGCCGGCTGCTGGTGCAGCGCGCGCTGGCCGAGGTGTCGGGGCTCGACCCCAAGGTCGTCGCGCAGCGCATGATGGGCTACACCGACGGCGACGCGCGGCCCGACGCCGCGAGCTACCGGCGGCTGGTCGCCGTCGCGCCCGACGCGCCGCCCGAGGTCGGCCAGCCTTACCCGTTCTTCCTCGCGCACGCCATCGACATCGAGCCGGCCGACTTCGACGCCCGCCTCGGGCCGCCCGCCGACTGGCTGGTCGAGTGGAAGTACGACGGCATCCGAGCGCAGCTGGTCAAGCGTGCCGGCCAGGTCTGGCTGTGGTCGCGCGGCGAGGAACTCGTCACCGAGCGCTTCCCGGAGATCGTCGCCCACGCCGCGTCGCTCGCCGACGGCAGCGTGCTCGACGGCGAGATCGTGGTCTGGAAGGAGGACGCGTCGGGCACGCCGCGGCCGGCGCCGTTCGCCCTGCTGCAGCAGCGCATCGGCCGCAAGACGCTGACGAAGAAGGTGCTCGCCGATGCGCCGGTCACCTTCATCGCCTACGACCTGCTCGAATGGGGCGGCGAGGACGTGCGCGCGCGGCCGCAGCGCGAGCGCCGCGCGCTGCTCGAGGCGGCGCTGGCCGACGTCGCGCTGCCGCTGTCGCCGCTGGTCGAGGCCGGCGACTGGGCCGCGCATGCCGCGCTGCGCCAGCGTGCACGCGAACGCGGCGTCGAGGGCTTCATGCTCAAGCACGCGGCTTCGGCCTACGGCAGCGGGCGCACGAAGAGCGAAGGCACGTGGTGGAAGTGGAAGGTCGACCCGCTCTCGGTCGACGGCGTGCTCGTCTACGCGCAGGCCGGCCACGGCCGCCGCGCCAGCGTCTACACCGACTACACGTTCGCGCTCTGGAGCCGGGCGCCGCGCGATGCCGCGGAAGCCCAGGCCGCGGTCGAGGCGATCGCGCGCCGCGAACCGGCGGGCGAGCTGCAGCTGGTGCCGTTCGCCAAGGCCTATTCGGGCTTGAGCGACGCGGAATTCCGCCGCGTCGACGCGCTGATCCGCCGCACCACGATCGACAGGTTCGGCCCGGTGCGCAGCGTGCGGCCGACGCTGGTGTTCGAGCTCGGGTTCGAAGGCATCGCGCGCAGCAGCCGTCACCGCAGCGGCATCGCGGTGCGGTTCCCGCGCATGCTGCGCATCCGCGACGACAAGCCGCTGCACGAGGCCGACACGCTGCAGATGCTGGAGGCGCTGCTCGGCACGAGCGGCGCGGTGCCCGACCGACGCTAGCGCTTGCCGCGCCGCAGCCGGGCCGCGTCGAGGAAGTCCTTGAGGATGGGCGCGCCGTCGAGCTGCTGGGGGTGCAGGTCCTCGAGGGCCAGGAACTCGGGGTGCCACTGGATGCCGAACACGAAGCTCGGCCCGTTCCAGCGCAGCGCCTCGATGATGCCGTCGGGCTCGCCGGTGGCCTCGACGATCAGCCCCTCCCCGAGCGTCTTCACCGCCTGGTGGTGGATCGAGTTGATCATCGGCCGCGACACGGCGGGGTAGAGCGACGCCAGCCGCGTGCCGGGGACGATCTGCAGCTCGTGCAGCTGCTCGTCGTACTTCTCGTCGTCGCGGTGCGCCAGCGCGCGCGGCACCTGCGTCGGGATGTCCTGGAACAGCGTGCCGCCGAACGCCACGTTGATGAGCTGGCAGCCGCGGCAAATGCCGAGGATCGGCTTGCCGGCGGTGAGGAAGGCGTTGAACAGCTCGATCTCGTAGCGATCGCGCACGCGGTCGCCGACCCATTCGGGGTCGAGCGGCGCCTCGCCGTAGCTCTGCGGCGAGATATCGGCGCCGCCCTGCAGCACCAGGCCATCGAGCTGCTCGGCGTAGGCCGCCAAGCTCATCTCACTGCGCCGCAGCAGCCCTTCGCTCTCGATGGCGGGGACCATCACCGCGAGCACGTCCTTGGACAGCACCCACTGCGAGACCGACTGCTCGAGGTAGTGCAGGGTGCGGCTG
>JBLMVT010000212.1:0-4009 GCA_050256835.1 Betaproteobacteria bacterium
CTGGCGTAGTTGCCGACCACCGAGTCCCAGCCGAGCACCGCCTTCAGCGGGTCCGATTCGAACGTCGCGTCGAGCCAGTGCCCGGCGCTCTTGGTGAACACGTCCGCCAGGTCGCGCTTGCCAGCCGCAGGAAGCGCGCCGAAGTCGAGCAGCAGGCGCACCGCCGTCGCCGCATCGCGCAGCCCTTGCACCGCCAGCGGGCCGCCCAGATTCGGCGGCGCGCGCAGCAACCACTTCTTCAACTGGTCGGCAAGCCGATCGAGGCGTGCGTAGTACGCGTCGAGCGCCTCGGCATCGCGCGCCGAGAACTTCGCGACTTCGTGGCGGGTGGCGTCGGCGTCGCCGCCGAACTGCAGGAAGCGGCCTTCCGTCAGCGGCACGAAGTTCGAGAACGGGCGCTCCACGATGACGAGTCCGCGTTCGGCGAGGCGCAGGTCGCGGATCACCTTCGGGTTCAGCAGGCTGACCGTATAGCTCGCGGTCGAATTGCGGAAGCCGGGGACGAACTCCTCCGTGACCGCGGCGCCGCCGACGACACCGCGCCTTTCCAGCATGCGCACGCGCAAACCCGCGGCCGCCAGGTAACAGGCGCAGACCAGGCCGTTATGGCCGGCTCCGACGATCAGGACGTCGACCGAACTGGGATCTGCGGCGGCCATGGGCTGCCGATGCTAGCGTGAACGACGAGGTGCACGAGGCGCGCAGTGCATGCGCACGCGCGTAGCACGTCGGCGCCGCCTGTGCCAAAAGGGCTCAGATCACTGGCGGCACCACTTGTGCCTTAGGTGGGCGGCACTACCCGTGATGGGGTTGCCGCACAGTCGGAGGCACTGACATCGATTCGTCATGGGGACGATTCCCCCTCAGAGCCGCTGACGCGTGCGCGGTGGAAGCGGCGAACATCGCCATCGGGCGGAGCACACATCGTTTAGCGCTCGACGATCCCGTAGCTGCCGATCGACAGCGAGCATCCGGGCAGTGCTCCCGCGCCCGCCAGCGCCAAGAACAAGGCCGACGCGAGGGCGAGCGCCAGCACGACGGCGACGTAGCCCAGTTCACGCATCTCGACTCCTCCCTGTTCAACAAGCCAACCTCTCGGGCTCCGTGCGGATGACCTCGCGGGCCCGGGCGACGGCGTAGCGCAGCGCCGCTTGCGGATCGCGCCATCGGTGGCCGCCCGACATGCTCACGTCGCGGTACGCCTCCCTCGGCCGTTCAACGCCGCGGCACCGGTTCACGACGACCGCCGCCACGAACCCGTCGGCGTGGCCTGCCTCGAGCGCGCCCGCGTAGATGCGGTAGTCGCCTTCGTCGCGTTCCTCCAGGTACATCTCCATCTCCCTGCCGGTCAGGGCGCCGGCCCATGCGAGCGCTGTCGTCGGCGCCTCCCCCGGACGGAATCACCACGAGGAGGGCACCCCGAAGGGGGATGCGCACGAGCGCGCACACCGGAGGCGCCGCGAGACCCCAATCCTTCACGCCCGACTCATCAATCCGATCTCAGAGCCGTTGCGCAATCGCGAGTCGCCGTCGCCCGGCGGCAACTGCGCCACCGGCCGGAATCCGCGTGGCGGCTCCGGCTCGTCGTCGATGCCCGGCTCGCGCTCCCACCAGTTGCAGCCGCGCGCCGGATTGGCCTCGACATGGCGGCCGTGCTTGCCGACGCACATGGCGTGCACGCCGCCGGCGACGAGCGCGACGAAGTCGCGGCAGTGCCAGCACGGGCGCTCGGGCCCCTGTGGGTTGAAGTAGTCCATGGCGGCAAACGTTAGCCTCGTCGAGGCTCGCCAGACGAGCCACCGGGACGCCGGGGCTGACACCCCGCTCGGCGCTCAAGGGGTCAACGCCCCTGCAGCTCGACCCACACGGGCGCGTGATCGCTCGGGCGCTCTCGGCTCCGGTGCTCCGCATCGACCTCGGCTCGAGCCAACCGGCCGGCGAGTCGCGGCGCGAGCAGCACGAAGTCCATGCGGAAGCCCGCGTCCCGATGAAACGCGGCCTCGTCGACCCAGTAGGTGTAGATGCGCGCCTCGGGATGCAACTGCCGGGTGGCGTCGATCCAGCCCTGGGCCAGCAGGCGCCGGTAGGCAGCGCGGCTCTCGGGCTGCAGCACCGCATCGAAGCGCCAGAGCCAGGCGTTGTAGATGTCGGCATCCGTCGGCACGACGTTGAAGTCACCCGCCAGCACGACTTCCTCGCCTGCCTCGAGAAGTACCTCGGCATGCCGCGTCAGCCGCTCGAACCAGGCCAGCTTGTAGTCGAACTTCGGGCCGGGCTGGGGGTTGCCGTTGGGCAGGTAGACGGAGGCGATCCGCAGGCCCTTGACCTGTGCCTCGAGATAACGTGCCTGGGTGTCGCTGTCGTCGCCGGGAAGGCCTCGCCGGATCTCCACCGGCGCCCCTCGTCGCGCCAGCACCGCCACGCCGTGGTGCCGCGGCTGGCCGTGCCAGATGGCGCCGTATCCCGCCGCCTCGAAGGCGCCCGCTGGAAACGTCGCGTCCCCGGTCTTGATCTCCTGCAGGCAGGCGATGTCCGGCTTCGATTCGGCCAGCCATTCGAGCAGCCGGGGCAGTCGACCGTTGACGCCGTTGACGTTGAAGGTGGCGATCTTCACTGATCGGCCCCAGCGACATCGAGCAGAAGCCGCTGATCTCTCCGCTGTCGGCGACGGTAACGCCCACCCTCAGGCGCGGCGCGCTGCGTGGGGCTTGGTGTTGCGGTCCCCGGCGCGGGAGGCGCGCCGCGCGGGCCTGCGTTCGCCGCTCGCCGACTGCCGGCCCAGGCTCTTCTTCAGCAATTCGGCCAGGTCGACCACGTTCGCCCCGAGGTCCGGCGCCTCCTCGAGCGGCTGCACCTTCTCGGTCTCGCCGGCCTCGACCTTGCGCGCCAGCAGTGCCTGGATGGCGTCGTTGAAGCGGTCGGCGTAGTGCTCGGGCTGCCACTTCACCGTCATCCCGTCAATGAGTTGCTCGGCCATCTTCAGCTCGCTGTCCTTGACGGGTTCCTTCTCGGGCAGGGCCAGCTCGTCGGCCGGGCGGATCTCGTCGCTCCAGCGGATCGTCTCGAGCATGAGCGCCGGGCCGGTCGGGATCAGCGCGGCCAGGTGCTCCTTGGTGTGCATGACCATGCGCGCGATGCCGATCACGCCCGACCGCGCCATCGCCTCGCGCAGCAGCGCGTAGACCTTCTCGCCGCCCTTGGCCGGTTCGAGGTAGTACGGCTTCTCGAGGTAGACGAAGGCGACGTCCCGGGCCTCGACGAAGGACTCGATCTCGATCGTCTGGGTGGTCTTCGGGTAGGCGGCGCGCAACTCGTCCTCGCTCAGCACGACGTACTCGCCGTCGTCCTGCTTCACGCCCTTGACGATGTCGTCCTTCGCGACCTCCTTGCCGGTGCGCTTGTTGACGCGCTTGTAGCCGACCGGGTCCAGGGTTCGCTTGTCCAGCCAGTCGAAGTCGATCTCGTCCTCGCGCGAGGCGGGGTAGAGCGCCACCGGCACGTGCACCAGGCCGAAGGTGATGGCGCCTTTCCAGGTCGGGCGGGGCATGGCACGGGCGGATCAGCGGCGCTCGCCGGAGCCGCCGGAGCTTCGATCGCCGGTCGCGCTGCTGCGCTCGCCGCCGTTCTTCTCCTTCAGGTGCCGCTCGACCGCTTGGGCGCTGTTGCCGACGGCCTGCACCGCCTCCTCGAGCTGCTCCCGGGTCACGCCGAACTTGCGAGCCCAGTCGCGCAGTTCGTAGTCCTGGTGGACGTCGATGCGAGTGCGGTCCTGGCCGCCGCGGTGCTGAAGGTTGTCGCTCATGGGGCGGTGATGGTCGGATGAGATACGCCGAGGAGAAGCAAACGCGGTGCCGGCAGGCGACCCTGCTGCCAGACTTGGAAGGTGCAAACGACTTTATCGATTCACGGTGGCTCCTGCACATCCGCCTGCGGCTGGCGCGATGGATCGGGTACGTTGCTTGCCGTCTCTGCTATAGGGCTTGCCACCACTGTGTACGCTCATGATCGC
>JBLMVT010000213.1:0-6775 GCA_050256835.1 Betaproteobacteria bacterium
CACCTCGTCGGCAGACAGCGGCGAGCCGCGGTAGAGCTGCACGTTGGGCATGCGTTCGAGCAGGTACGCGCGGTGCTCGCGCACGCGGTCGAACGTGCGCATCCCGGGCAGGCGACCCTCCCAGCGCAGCCGGCCGCCCAGTTCGGAGCCGGCCTCGACCAGCGACACCTCGGCGCCGCGCCGCGCCAGCGTCAACGCCGCCTCCAGCCCCGCCGGCCCGGCGCCGACGACGAGCACGCTCTCGCGCTCGCGCAGCCGCGGGATCACCTCGGGATGCCAGCCCTTGCGCCATTCCTCGGCGACGGTGGCGTTCTGGGTGCAGCGGATCGGTACGCCGTACATCTCGGTCGACGCGCAGACGTTGCAGCCGATGCACTCGCGGATCTCGTCGACGCGGCCCTCGCGCACCTTGGCCGGCAGGAACGGGTCGGCGATCGACGGCCGCGCCGCGCCGACGAGGTCGAGCACGCGCCGGCGCACCTGCGACACCATCGCGTCGGGCGAGGTGAAGCGGCCGACGCCGACGACCGGCTTCGTCGTCAGCGACTTGACGAAGCCGACCCACGGCTCCTGCGAGCCTTCGTCGTCGAAGCGGGCGCTCGACGAGTCGTGCGACCACGGGCTGACGTTCACGTCCCACAGGTCGGGCAGCTCCCCGAGCGCCTCGAGCACGGCGCGACCTTCCTCGTCGCGGTCGATGCCGCCGCCGAAGTCGTGCACCGCCAGCCGCACGGCCACCGCCGCGCGGCCCGCGCAGGTGTCGAGCGTGTCCTCGATCAGCTCGCGCAGCAGGCGCATGCGGTTCTCGACGCCGCCGCCGTACGCGTCGGTGCGATGGTTGTGGCGGCGCGAGAGGAAGTGCAGCGGCAGCGCGCGGTCGTGCGCCGCGTATACGTAGACGATGTCGTAGCCGGCGTCGATCGCGCGCGCCACCGCGGCGCGGTGCGAGCGCCGGAAGGCCGCGATGTCGGCCAGGCTCATCGCGCGCGACTGCACCGGCACGTAGGCGGAAGTGCACTTCAGGCTATCGGGGCCGAGCGGTGGCACGCGGCTGTAGAGGTTCCGTGCGCCCAGCCCGAGGTGCGCCAGCTCGACCGCCGCCAGCGCGTCGTGGCGGTGGATGGCGTCGGTCGCGAGACGGTGGCACTGCACGTCGTGCCCGTCCCACAGGCGATCGTTCTGGTGGCCCATCATGTCCGAGGTCGGGTCGATCTCGGTCACGCCGCTGCACACCACGGCCCAGCCGCCTTCGGCCTTCATGCCGCGCAGCGCCGCCGTCGCGTGCGGCTGCGCGTAGCCCATGCCCGCGCTGTGCGCGACCGCGAAGAAGCGGTTCTTCGCCGTCACCGGACCGATCTTCACCGGCTCGAACAGGATCGCGTAACGGTCGTCGTGCATCGCCCGCCTCACCCGCGCATGCGCTCGCCCTTCGGGTCGTGGAAGGGTTCCCACTGCAAGGTCGCGCGATGCCGCACGCCCGCGACCTCGACCTCGAAGCCGCCGGTGGCCAGCCATTCGCGCGTCACGCCCTCGGCGCGCTTCACCCAGCCCATGCCGAGCGAGGCGCCGACGCGAAAGCCCCAGGCGCCAGACGTCACGTGGCCGACCAGCTCGCGGCCCTGCCAGATGGGCTCGTTGCGCAGCAGGAAGGGGCCGGCATCGAGCGTCGCGCCCTCGACTCGCAGGCTCACGAGCCGATGCGCCAGCGGCCCGCGCTCTCGCAAGCGCACGAGCGCCTCGCGGCCGACGAAGCCGCCGGGCTTGTCGATGGCGACCGCGAAGCCGAGCCCCGCCTCAAGCGGGTTGTCGTCCTCGGCGATGTCGTGGCCGTAGTGCGCGAAGCCCTTCTCGAGCCGGCAGTGGTTCATGGCGAGGAAGCCGGCGTGCACCAGTCCGCGCGACGCACCCTCGCGCAGCAGCTCCTCGTAGACATGGCGCGCCAGGTCGGTGCTCGGGTAGACCTCGTAACCCAGCTCGCCGACGAACGAGCGGCGCAGCACCCAGGCGCGGCCGAGGCCGACGTCGACGAACTTCGCCGCGCCGAACGGCAGCGCGTCGTTCGACAGCTCCTCGTCGGTCAGCGCCTGCAGGATCTCGCGCGAGCGCGGCCCGGCGATCGAGAACATCGCGTGGCCGGCGGTCACGTCCTCGCAGTGCACGTGCCACGTTGGGTCGAGGCGCGACATCAGCCACGCCCGGTCGCGCACCTGGCTCGGGTGGCCGGTGACGGCCATGAACTCGTCGTCGGCCAGGCGCGTGAGCGTGAGGTCGGCCTCGATGCCGCCGCGCTCGTTGAGCCAGTGGGTGTAGACCGAACGGCCGACGGGCACGTCGACCTGGTTGGCCGAGACATGGTTCAGAGCCCTCACCGCATCGGGGCCGACGACCCGCAGCTTGCCGTAGCACGACTGGTCGATCAGCACCGCGGCGTCGCGCGCGGCCAGGCACTCGCGCTCGACCTGCCGGAACCAGGCCTGGCGGCCGAGGCTCGGCTCGTGCGGCAGCACCTCGCCCGGCCGGTCGGCGAACCAGAGCGGCACCTCCCAGCCGATGCGCTCGCCCATCACCGCGCCCGCGGCGAGCAGGCGGTCATGCAGCGGGAAGTGGCGCACGCCGCGCGCCGTCGCCATCTGGTGGCCGGGCCAGTGCGGCGTCATGTGCAGGCCGATGGCCTCGACGACGCGCTCGCGCAGGTAGCGCGTGCTGGCCTGGAACGGCAGCGCGCGCTGGGCGTGCAGGGTGCCCATGCCGACCGGCGGCAGCCCGTCCGTCACCCACTCGGCCATCACCTTGCCCGCGCCGCCCGACGACAGGATGCCGTTGGAGTTGAAGCCCGCCGCAATCCACAGCCCGCGCACGTCGGCCGCCGGCCCCAGATACGCGCGGCCGTCGGGGGTGAAGCTCTCCGGCCCGCAGAAGAACAGCTGGATGCCGGTCGTCTGCAGCGCCGGCACGCGCTCGAAGGCGAGCAGCAGCTGACCTTCGAGGTGGTCCATGTCGGGCGGCAGCTCGTCGAAGGAGAAGCTCGCCGGGATCGGCCGGCCCGGGGACGGCCAGGAATGGCCGCTCGCCTCGAAGAACCCGACCAGCAACTTGCCCGCGTCCTCCTTGAAGTAGGCGCGCTCGTCGGCCACCGTCAGCACCGGCGTCGTGCGCGCGAGGCCGGGCAGCGGCTCGGTGACGACGTAGTAGTGCTCGGCCGCGTGCAGCGGCACCGGCACGCCGAGCTTCTTCGCGAACGCGTGGGTCCACATCCCGCCTGCGAGCACGACGCGATCGCAGGCGATGTCGCCGCGCGGCGTGCGCACGCCGATGACCTTGCCGTCCTTCACCAGCACGTCGTCGACAGGCGTGTACTCGAAGACGCGCGCGCCGCGCTGCTTCGCGCCCTTGACGAGCGCAGTGGTGACGTCGAGCGGGTTGACCTGGCCGTTGGTCGGCACGAACTGGCCGCCGAGCACGTCGTCGGTCTTCAGCAGCGGCCAGCGCTCCCCAATCTCGCCCGGCGTCAGGTACCGGCATTCGACGCCCATGCGATGCGCCGCCGACACGTTGCGCCGGATCAGCTCCAGGCGCACCGGGTTCAGCGCGACGGTGATCGAGCCGTTCTCCTTGTAGCCGGTGGCCTGGCCGGTCTCGGCCTCGAGCGACTGAAAGAGCCGCGTCGTGTACTGCGCGAGTTCGGTCTGCGCCTTCGAGTCGCGCAGCTGGCCGACGATGCCGGCAGCGTGCCAGGTCGTGCCGCAGGCGACACGGTCGCGCTCGAGCAGCACGGCGTCCGTGACGCCGCGATGTGCGAGGTGGTAGAGGATGGAGGCGCCGATGATGCCGCCGCCGAGGACGACGACCGGGGCGCGTTCGGGCAGCACGATATCGGTCATGGTCAGTTCGCGCGGGCAGTGGCGGGAACGCGCGCGCCGCCGTCGGCGACCAGCACCGCGCCGGTTACGAACGAGGCGTCGTCGCTGGCGAGGAAGAGCGCGCAGCTCGCCAACTCGCCGGGCATGGCGACGCGGCCGAGTGCGATGCGCTGGCCGAGCGCCGCGAACTCGGCCTCGACGCTGGTCCCCTTCGTCTGCGCGGCCTCGCGCATCTCCTGCTCGCTCATCGGCGTGCGCACCCAGCCCGGGCACAGGCAGTTGGCGCGGATGCCCTCCGCGCCATAGCGGTGGGCGAGCGCGCGCGTCAACGCCACCAGCCCGGCCTTGCCCGCGGCGTACGACGCCATGCCCGGCGAGGCGTTGAAGGCGGCGACCGAGGCGACGTTGACGATCGCCCCGGCGTGCCGCCGCTGCATGCCGGGCAGCGCGGCGCGGCACACGCGCATCGCGCCGGTGAGGTTGACGTCGAGCAGGCGCGACCAGACCGCGTCTTCGATCGTCGCCACGTCGTCGGTGACCACGATGCCGGCCGCATTGACGACGACGTCGAGCCGGCCGAACTGGGCCTCGGCGCGCGCGACGGCGGCGCGCACCTCGGCCTCGCCAGTCACGTCGCAGTACGCCACCTCACAGCCGCATTCGCGCGCCAGCGCTTCGAGCGCTTCAGCTTGCACGTCGAGCGCGAGCGCGCGCGCTCCTTCGGCGACGAGCCCGCGCACGACTTCCGCGCCAATGCCGCTCGCCGCGCCGGTGACGAGCGCGGCGCGGCCTTCGAAGCGCGTCATGCCGCCCCGCGCGGGATGTGCCCCGCCTCGACCCAGGCGTCGAACACCGCCAGCGCCGCGTCGACGAAGCCGCGGTCGTTGATGTGCAGGTCGAGGTCGTGCAGCTGCACCGGGGGTTGCAGCGCGCGCCGGAACTCGTCGGCGAAGGCGGCGTGCGCCTCGGGCTCGTGCAGGCCCTCGCCCGGCCGGTCCCAGGCGTGGATGCCCTGGCGCGGCAGCAGGAACGCGGTCGGCCCCTGCGCGGCGTTGAGCCGCTCGGCGACGAAGCGCGCCAGCGCGCGCCGCTCGTCGGCCGTCTGCGTCACCGAGGCGATCAGCCGGTTGTGCGCGTGGTAGGGACGGCCCTCGTAGGCCGCGGGCAGCGTGCTCCACGTCTGCACGTCGATCATGTCGCTCGCGCCGGGCGCGACGATCTGCGGCACGCCGCGCCGGCCGGCCGCGGTGAGCCTCGACGGGCCGGCGGTGACGACCGAGCCGTGCATCAGGTTGGCGAGTTCCGAGAGCGCGAAGTCGAACACGGCGGCGAAGGCGCCCTGCTCGATGAGCGACTCCATCGCGCGCCCGCCCATGCCGGTGCAGTGGAAGACGACCGGCTCGTAGCCGCGCCGCTCGAGCTCGGGGTTGAGGTCGACCATGTACGCCAGGCACGACTTGCCGAGCGAGCCGATCGCCACGCGCGGACGCTGCGCCTCGGGACGGACGACCGTGCTGCAGGCACCGAGCACGGCCCCCGCAGCCTGGCTGAGGATCGAGCGGCAGATCGAATTGAGCCCGTACAGCCCGCCGGCCCACAGGATCATCATCAGGTCGGGCGCCAGCCGCTCGGGTGGGATCAGGTGCGAGTACGCGACCGTGGTGACGATGAACTTCGGCATGCCCAGCGGCAGCGCGGCCGTCACGTCGAGTGCGAGGTCGGTGCCCATGGTGCCGCCGAGCGCGAGCAGGCCGTGCACCCGGCCTTCGCGGTAACGGTCGAGCGCGACGCGCACCGCGCCCTCGGCCATCTTCTTCATCGCCTCGTTCTCGTCGCCGAGCGCGGCGATCTCGGCCAGCGTCGTGCCCGCCGCGGCGGCCACCTGCGTGTTCGGCACCTCGGGCGCGAAGCCCGGCGTGCCGAGCACGCCGACGTCCATGATCGCCGCCCGCGCGCCCTCAGCCTCGATGCAGCGCTTCATGAACAGCAGTTCGTCGGCCTTGGTGTCGGCGGTGCCGACGATGAGGATGTTCAAGCCCTGTTTCATGCATCGCGCTCCCGAAGGTGTTCCATCGCGTAGCCCGTCTCGGGCAAGGTCGCGCCGCCGTCGACGACGATCGTCTGCCCGGTGATCCACGCCGCCTCGTCGCTGGCGAGGAACAGCATCGCGTGGGCGACGTCCTCGGGCCTGCCGGCGCGGCCGAGCGGAATCCAGCGTTCGATGCGTTCGCGCGTGCCCGGCTGGCTGAGCCGGCCGCGGTCCTTGGCGACGAAGCCGGGCTCGACACCGTTGACGGTGATGCGGTGCGGCGCGAGCTCGAGTGCGGCAGCGCGGATGAAGCCGTTGACCCCGGCCTTGGCGGCGGCGTAGTGCGTCGCGCCGGCCATCGCCACGCGCGGACCCGTGATCGACGAGGTGACGACGATGCGCCCGCCGGCGCGCCCTGTCAGTGCCGGCAGCGCCGCCTGCGTCAGCCAGAAGCAGCTCTTCAGGTTGAGCGCGAGCGTGTCGTCGAGCACCGGCGCGGTCAGCGTTTCCAGCCCGCTCCACTGGCAGCCGCCGGCGTTGTGGATCACGATGTCGAGCGCGCCGGCGAGCGCGAGCGTCTCGGCCACGGCCCGCGCGCAGCCCACCTCGTCGGCGGCAAAGCCGATCGCCTGCGCATCGAGGCCGCGCGCGCGCAGCGCCGCGGCCACGCCCTCGGCCGCGTCGACCGAGCGGTTCGCCAGCACCACGCGCGCGCCGGCCTCGGCCAGGCAGGTCGCGGCGGCGCCGCCGATGCCCGGCCGTGCGCCGGTGACGAGCGCCACCTTGCCGTCGAGGCGGAAGGCGTTCATGCCGCGCAGCGCGCGGTCAGGGCCGCGCAGAAAAGCTCCAGCACCTCGACATACCGGCCGGCATCGGCGCGCGTCGT
>JBLMVT010000214.1:0-3508 GCA_050256835.1 Betaproteobacteria bacterium
CCGCCGGCCAGCCGGCCGGCACCGCGGTCGCCGCCGCGCAGCCGGGGGCCGGCTCGTGACCGCGGTCGTCCTCAAGGTCGCCAACGCATCCAAGCGCTTCGGCGGCGTGCAGGCGCTGTCCGAGGTCGGCATCACCATCACCGAGGGCCAGGTCTACGGCCTGATCGGCCCCAACGGCGCCGGCAAGACGACCTTCTTCAACGTCATCACCGGGCTGTACATGCCCGACTCGGGCACCTTCGAGCTCGGCGGCGCGCCGTACAAGCCGAGCGCGGTGCACGAGGTCGCCAAGGCCGGCATCGCGCGAACCTTCCAGAACATCCGTCTGTTCGCCGAGATGACGGCGCTCGAGAACGTGATGGTCGGGCGCCACGTGCGAACGCATTCGGGGCTGATCGGCGCGGTACTGCGCACCCCGCGCTTCAAGGCCGAGGAGGCCGGCATTGCCAAGCGCGCGCAGGAGCTGCTCGACTACGTCGGCATCGGCAAGTACGCCGACTACAAGGCGCGCACGCTGTCGTACGGCGACCAGCGCCGCCTCGAGATCGCGCGCGCGCTGGCCACCGACCCCAAGCTGATCGCGCTCGACGAGCCCGCCGCCGGCATGAACGCGACCGAGAAGATCGTGCTGCGCGAGCTGATCGACCGCATCCGCAAGGACGGCCGCACGATCCTGCTGATCGAGCACGACGTGAAGCTGGTGATGGGCCTTTGCGACCGCGTCACCGTGCTCGACTACGGCAAGCAGATCGCGGAAGGCTCGCCCTACGACGTGCAGCGCGATCCGAAGGTCATCGAGGCCTACCTCGGCGCCGGGCACAAGGCGCATTGACATGGCCGCCACCCTGCTCGAAGTCACTGCACTCAAGGTCGCCTACGGCGGCATCCAGGCGGTCAAGGGCATCTCGTTCGAGGTGCGCGAGGGCGAGCTGGTCAGCCTGATCGGCGCCAACGGCGCCGGCAAGACGACGACGCTGAAGGCCATTACCGGCGTGCAGCCGGTGGCCGCCGGCGAGATCGTCTACCTCGGCCGCAGCATCAAGGGTCAGGGCGCGTGGGACCTCGTCAGGCAGGGCCTGGTGATGGTGCCCGAGGGGCGCGGCACCTTCACGCGCATGACGATCACCGAGAACCTGCAGATGGGCGCCTTCGTGCGCAGCGACCGCGAGATCGACGCCGACATCGACAAGGTGTTCGAGCTGTTCCCGCGCCTGAAGGAGCGCCGCCACCAGCTCGCCGGCACGATGTCCGGCGGCGAGCAGCAGATGCTCGCCATGGGCCGCGCGCTGATGGCGCGGCCGAAGGTGCTGCTGATGGACGAGCCGTCGATGGGCCTGTCGCCGATCCTGGTCGACAAGATCTTCGAGGTGGTGAACGACATCCACACGCGCGGCACGACCATCCTGCTGGTCGAGCAGAACGCCAGCCGCGCGCTGCAGCTGGCCGACCGCGGCTACGTGATGGAGTCGGGCGAGATCACCATGAGCGGCGCCGGCCGCTCGCTGCTCAACGACCCCAAGGTGCGCGCCGCCTACCTCGGCGAGTAGGCTTCTTCATTTCGTCTCGTGCCGGCCGAGGTGGCCGTGCACGCCGCGCAGCGCGCACACGCAGACGACGAACGGCCGCGCGCGGTCGAGCACCCAGGTGGTCGGCACGGCGTGGCGCGCGGCGGGGCTGTCGCGGTGCTCGACGCGCAGCCGGTGCTCGCGCCGCGCGCGGTCGCTGTACTCGACCAGCACCTCGTCGTCGCGCAGGTCGAAGTGCTTGTGCAGCAGGTGCACCGCGAAGCGGTCGAGCCGGCCGTGGCGTGCCAGCACGTCGCGCAGCTCGGCAAGACAGGCGAGGTCGGCGGCGTCGACGGGAGCCACGTCGCGCAGGTCCTCGAGGCGGCTCCACTGCAGCGGCCGGATCGTCAGTTCGCCCATCGTCGCGCTCCCTGTTGCAGTGCCGCGAGCCTAGGCGGCCGACGTTATCCGGGCGTTACCGGCAGGCGCAGACCGAGCCGCCGGCCGGCCGCGGCGACCAACTCGCGGTTGGTGGCGTTGCGCTGCAGGAAGCTGTCGCGGAATGCCGGCGGCACCTGCGGCAGCGCGCGTTCTGCGACCCAGGCGAAGGCGTCGGCCAGCGCACGGTCGGCGGCTTCCTCGGCGCCCAACGCAAGGTAGGCGCGGTGCATTGTCCACCAGCCCTCGGCGGGATAGAGGTCGGCCGGCTGCACCGCGTCGAGCGTCGGCGCGACCTCGTCGACCAGCGCACGGCGCCCGTCGAGCGCGCGCCCGCGCAGCAGGTGCTGCAGCCGCAGCACGCGCGCCCGCGCGGCGATGCCGTCGTGTTCGAGCGCGCACGCCTCGCCGAGCAGTGCCGCGCAGGCCACCTCGGCCTCGGCGGGCGGCAGGCCGTGCGTGGCGTCAAGTCGGGCCAGCAGGCGGTTGTACGGGTCGGACCCCGGGCCGAGCAGCTCGAGCGCGCGCGCCAGCGGCTCGCGCCCGGCATGGCCGAGCGCGCGCTCCAGGCGCGAGCGCAGCAGCAGCGTGCGCGCCTGCACCGAGGCCATCGCCACCGGTTCGTGTTCGAGCGCCTGCTGCACTCGCGCGTACTGGCCGAGCTGCAGCAGCACGTTGGCGCGGTGGTTGCTCGTCAGCACGCTCCACATCGTCTGGCCGTTGCGCGCGAAGCAGGCCGCGGCACGGTCGAGGTCGTCGAGTGCATCGGCGTAGCGGCCGCAGGCCGCTCCGTAGATCGCCACGTAGAGGTCGATCGCGCCGGCCGCTGGCCCGCCGACGTCGCCCAGCGGGTCGCGCAGTGCGCGTGCGCGCCGGGCCAGGTCGAGCGCCTGGCCGACGTGGCCGAAGTTGCCCTCGACGGTGGCAAGGTTGGAGGTCAGCGTGGCCAGTTCGGCATAGTCGCCGGCGGCCTGCGCGCACTGCATCGCCCGGCGCAGCGCCTCGGCGCAATCGTGAAGGCGCAGTGCGGCCTTCAGCGCGTAGGCGTAGTCGGACCAGAAGCGCTGGCGCTGCTCGGCCTCGCCCTCGCGCTCGACGATGTCGCGGAACGGCTCGATCGTCTGCAGCGCCTCGTCGGTGCGTGCCGCCTGCGCCAGCGCCACGGCGAGCAGGCGCGCCGCCTCGAAGCGAGGCCACAGTGCATCGAGGCGGCCGGCGGCGGCCAGCGCGGCGCGCGCGGTCGCCTCGCCGCGGGCGTGGTCGCCGGCCATCAGCGCGACGTTGGCCTGGCAGGTCAGCGCACGCAGCCGCTGCGGCTCGGTCTGCTCGTCGGCGGCGAGCCGATCGGCGAGCTGCATCGCCACCTGCACGCCGCGCACGAAGATCACCGACTCGATGCTGTCGGCGCGCGCGTCGAAGGCCCGGCCGCTCATGCCGGCGCGGTCGTAGCAGGCCGCGGCCTGCTCCCACAGCGCGACCTCGTCGGCGCGCCGGGAGGCCCGCTGCGCCTCGCGTGCCGCCACCGCGTAGGCCTCGCCGGCGCGCGCCCATTCGCCGGCCTCGGC
>JBLMVT010000215.1:0-6218 GCA_050256835.1 Betaproteobacteria bacterium
GCGCCCCTCCTCGAGCGCCGTCTCCAGCTCCTTGACGAACAGCCCCTTGCCGCCGACCTTGGCGAGCGCGCGGTCGAGGATCTGGTCGCCGCGCGTCGTCAGCCCGAGCAGCTCGACGGCCAGCCCGAAGCGCGCGCCGAGCAGCGCCTTCACGTGCTCGGCCTGCCACAGCGCGAGCCGGCTCTCGCGCGTGGCGATGACGACCCTGTCCTGCCTCGTTGCCATGCGGCCGATGCTAGCAGGCGGGCTACGATCGACGGCCATGCCCCGACCGAACCCTGCCCGCCGGCGTGCCGACGACGCCGCCGCCAAGAACCGGCCGCTGGTCGAGGACATCCGCCTGCTCGGCCGCATCCTCGGCAACGTGATCCGCGAGCAGGAGGGACAGGCCGCCTACGAGCTGGTCGAGCGCGTGCGCCAGCTGTCGGTGGCATTCCGCCTGAAGCGCGACGCGGGCGCCGGGCGCACCCTCGACCGCCTGCTGAAGAACCTGTCGAACGAGCAGACGGTCAGCGTGGTGCGCGCCTTCGCCTACTTCTCGCACCTGGCCAATATCGCCGAGGACCGCCATCACGTGCGCCGCCGCGCCTGGCATGCCGGCCGTGGCCACCTGCAGCAGGGCTCGCTGGCGCTGACGTTCGAGCGGCTGGCCGCGCACGGGGTGCATGCCGACGCGATCGCCCGCACGCTGGCGCGCGCGCATGTCTCGCCGGTGCTGACCGCGCACCCGACCGAGGTGCAGCGCAAGAGCATCCTCGACGCCGAACGCGCGATCGCGGTGCTGCTGGAGGCGCGCCAGCCCGCCGACGCCGAGGCGCTGGCCGACAACGACGCGCTGCTGCGCGCGCGCGTCACCCAGCTTTGGCAGACGCGCATGCTGCGCCCGACCCGGCTGTCCGTGGCCGACGAGATCGAGAACGCGCTGTCGTACTACCGCAGCACCTTCCTGCCGCAAATCCCGAGGCTGTATCGCGACCTCGAAGGCGCGCTGCCGGGCCGCGAGGTGCCGAACTTCCTGCGCATGGGCCAGTGGATCGGCGGCGACCGCGACGGCAACCCCAACGTCGACGCGAGCACGCTGCGCACGGCGCTCGCGCGCCAGGCCGAGACCGCGCTGCGCCACTACCTGACCGAGGTGCACGAGCTGGGCGCCGAGCTGTCGATGTCGGCGCTGCTGGCCGAGCCGACGCCCGAGCTGCTCGCGCTGGCCGAGCGCTCGGGCGACGCCAACCCGCACCGTGCCGACGAGCCGTACCGGCGTGCGCTGATCGGCTTGTACGCGCGGCTGGCCGCGACGCTGCACGAACTGACCGGCGCCGAGGCACTGCGCCACGCCGTCGCGCCGCACGACGCCTACCCGAATGCCGAAGCCTTCCTCGCCGACCTGCGCGTGATCGAAGCGTCGCTGCGCCAGCATCATGCCGAGGCACTCATCGCGCCGCGGCTAGCACCGCTCGTGCGTGCCGTGCAGGTGTTCGGCTTCCACCTCGCCACGCTCGACCTGCGGCAAAGCTCCGACAAGCACGAGGCAGTCGTCGCCGAACTGCTGCGCGTGGCGCGCATCGAGCCCGACTACGCGCGCCTGGACGAAGGCGCGCGCCGCGCGCTGCTGCTGGCCCAGTTGAACGACGCGCGCTCGCTGGTCGTGCGGGGCGCGGCCTACGGCGCGCTGGTGCAGGGCGAGCTGGCGATCTTCGAGACGGCCGCCGAGGCGCTGGTGCGCTACGGCCGTGCGGCGCTGCGCCACGACATCGTGTCGCACACCGAGCAGGTGAGCGACCTGCTGGAACTGCTGCTGCTGCACAAGGAGACCGGCCTGCTCGGGGGCACGCTCGACGCCGAAGCGACCGACGCGCTCGTCGTCGTGCCGCTGTTCGAGACGATCGACGACCTGCGCCGCGCCGCGCCGATCATGCGCGAGTTCTACGCCCTGCCGGGCATCGCCGCGATGGTCGCGCGCTCGGGCGGCGAGCAGGAGGTGATGCTCGGCTACAGCGACAGCAACAAGGACGGCGGCGTCTTCACCAGCAGCTGGGAGCTGTACCGCGCGGAGCTCGCGCTGGCGGAGCTGTTCGCCGAGATCGGCCGCGCGCACGGCGTGCGGCTGCGCCTGTTCCACGGCCGCGGCGGCACCGTCGGTCGCGGCGGTGGCCCCGCCTACGAGGCCATCCTGGCGCAGCCGCCGGGCACGGTGGCCGCGCAGATCCGCCTCACCGAGCAGGGCGAGGTGATCGGCTCGAAGTACGCGCACCCGGAGATCGGGCGGCGCAACCTCGAGACGCTGGTCGCCGCCACGCTCGAGGCGACGCTGCTGCAGCCCGGCCACGTGCGCGTGCCGGCGGCCTTCCTCGACGCCGCCGCAGCGATCAGCGCGGCGAGCCTCGGCGCCTACCGCAAGCTGGTGTACGGGACGCCCGGTTTCGCCGACTGGTTCTTCGCCGCCACGCCGATCCGCGAGATCTCCGAGCTGAACATCGGCTCGCGCCCGGCGGCGCGGCCGAAGGACGGCCGCACCGCGGTGCGCACGATCGAGGAGCTGCGCGCGATCCCCTGGGGCTTCGGCTGGGGCCAGTGCCGCATCGCGCTGCCCGGGTGGGCGGGCTTCGGCTCGGCGATCGAGGCCTGGTTGGGCGAGGGCGAACGCGCGACACGGCTCGCGCTGCTACGCCGCATGCACCGGCGCTGGCCGTTCTTCCGCGCATTGCTGTCGAACCTCGACATGGTGCTCGCCAAGACCGACCTCGGCCTGGCAGCGCGCTACGTCGAACTGGTCGAGGACCGGCGGCTCGGCCGGCGCATCTTCGCGGCGATCGAGGCCGAATGGCGGCGCACCGATGCGGCGCTCGCGCTGATCACCGGCGCGACCGAGCGGCTCGCCGCAAATGCCGCCCTGGCGCGCTCGCTGGCGCATCGCCTGCCGTACATCGACCCGCTCAACCACCTGCAGGTCGAGCTGATGCGGCGCCACCGCGCGCGCGCCCCCGGCGAACCGGCCAACGAGCGGGTGCGCAACGGCATCCACATCTCGATCAACGGGGTGGCGGCGGGACTGCGCAACACCGGCTGACCAGCGCGCGTGATGGCGGCGGGCAGGCATGGCCCCTGCCCGGATCGGGGCTTGATCCAATCGCACAGGAGGACGTAATGGGGCACCCGGCACGCATCACCGGCACGGTCGAGTACCGCGAGGGCGACGGTCCGATGATCGCCATCCCGCTCGGGCCGTGCGAGGTCGAGGAAGGCGAGAACGACATGACGATCAGCTGGACCGAGGGCGACACGCGCGGCTCGACCGCCATTCCGCTCGACGACTTCCGCCGCTTCGTCGCCGGCGGCGCGATCCGCCTCGAGCATCAGCCGTAGCGCAGTTCGTCGCGGTGGCCGAAGCCGAGCCGGTTGTCGATCAGGCAGGCACGCTCGACCGCGAAGGCGTACCAGTTCACCCGCGCCAGCGCCTCGCGCAGCGCCGCCGGCGCCTTGGCCAGCGCGCCGACGAACGGGAACTTGGCTCCGTACAGCAGCCGCGCCGGTGCTGCCTCGGCGGCACCGAGGCGGCGCGCGCGGCCCTCGAGCTGCAGGCCGGTGATCTGCGTCCATTCAGTGGCGTCGGACTGGATCGTCGCCGCGACGCGGCCGTCGGCTTCGATGTGCCGCGCGTTGCGGCTCGCCGGCGAGGACAGGAAATACAGCGTCGACGCCTCGTGCGCGTACTAGACGGCGGCCGCCCACGGGCCGACCGCATCGCAGGTGGCCAGCGTCACGACGCGGTGCGCGCCCAGGTAGTCGTGCACCCGCCGGGCGAGCGCCGGGTCGCTCAACCGGCCTCCGCCGGGGCGGTCGGCGCCGAGGACGCCCCGGTCGCCTCGTCCTCGTGCAGCCGCTTGAGCCGGTAGGCCAGTTGCGGCCGCGTCAGCCCCAGCAGGCGCGCGGCCGACGACAGGTTGCCGCGCGCCTTGTCGACCGCCGACTCGATCAGCATGTCCTCGACCTGGTCGAGCGTCATCACGCCGGCGAGCACCGCTTCGCACAGCGCGTGGCCGGCGTCGCCGCGCCAGGCGGCGAGGTCGCCGCGCGCGTCGACGACGAAGCCGCCGTTCGCGCGGTCGTCGGCGCAGCTCGGGAACAGCTGGTGCACCTCGATGCGCGTGCCCGAGGGCGCCAGGATGACTCCGCGCTCGATCGTGTTCTGCAGCTCGCGGACATTGCCCGGCCAGGTGTAGCCGAGCAGCGCGCGCTTGGCCTTGTCGGTGAAGCCGCGCAGCTTCTTGCCGTGGATCGCGCCGAACTTGTCGAGGAAGCGGTTGGCCAGCATCGAGATGTCGGTCTTGCGCTCGCGCAGCGGCGGGATGTCGATCTGGAACACGTTGAGCCGGTAGTACAGGTCTGCGCGGAAGGTGCCTTCACGCACGCACTGGCGCAGGTCGCGATTGGCGGCGGCGACCACCCGCACGTTGGTCTTGCGCGGCTCGAGGCCGCCCAGGCGTTCGACCTCGCCGTCCTGCAGCACGCGCAGCAGCTTGCTCTGCGCGGCCAGCGGCAGGTCGGCGATCTCGTCGAGGAACAGCGTACCGCCGTCGGCGCGCTCGAAGCGCCCCGGGCGCGAGCTGAGCGCGCCGGTATAGGCGCCCTTCTCGACACCGAACAGCTCGGACTCGACCAGGTCGTGCGGGATCGCCGCGCAGTTGACCGCCACGAACGGCCGCGTGCGCCGCCCGCCCAGCGCATGCAGCGAGCGTGCGAACAGCTCCTTGCCGACCCCCGTCTCGCCGAGCAGCAGCACCGCCACCGGGCTGGCCGCGGCCTGCTCGAGCAGCGCGTAGGCGGCGCGAAAGCCCGGCGAGCTGCCGACCATGTCCGCCGGCAGGGCTTCCTTGTCGCCCAGCGTCGAGCGCAGCTGCACCACCTGCGTCTGCAGGTCGAGCAACTGGTCGGCGATCGACTCGGGCGTGAAGAAGCGCATGTGCCGGTCGGCGTCGTCCCACTCCTCGACCGGCTTGCCGACGATGCGGCAGTTGGCGTGGCCCATGCCGACGCATTCGACCTCCTTGTAGAGGATGCGCCGGCCCATGAAGGCCGAGGTGTAGCCGCAGGCGTAGCCGATCTGCGTCCAGCACACCGGCTCGTTGCGAATGCCGAAGTGGTGCCGGTGCGACTGGCCTTCCCATGAGTTCTGCCACAGGAACTCGCCGTAGAAGCGGCCCGTCGCGCGGTCGAGTTCGAGGCGCACCGGCGTGACGTGGACGATGCCCTCGAGCGTGTGCAGCTGCGGCCCGGTCATGAAGGCGTCGATGTCGCTGCAGGCCTCGGCGCGGGTGCGCGCCAGCTCAGCGTCGCGCAGCCCGGAGGCGTAGCCCATGCGCGTGAGCAGGCCCTGCGCGCGGTCCATGCCGAGCGTGTCGATCAGCTCCTTGCGCAGCGACGCCTGGGCCTCGGCGTGGACCAGCAGCATGCGGTGCTCGTGCAGCCAGATCTGCCCCGTGTCGGCGCAGAAATGCACGCGCGCCCGCAGATCGCCGTCGCTGTCGACCGGCGTCACGCTCCTCGCTGGCTTGGCCATCGACAGCCCTCGTTCCGCAAGTCTGAACTTCTAGCGGTGCGCCCGGCGGCGCGCGTTGACCGAAGTCAACCGCAGCCGGATCGGCGCACCGGCGCCTCGCGCTTCACCAAATGGCGAAGCGCCGGCCGCAGGCCGCCGCGTTCTGACCAAATGATCAAGCGTCGATCGCGGCGGCCAGGCGCCCGCCAAGGCGGCGCCCCTCGCGGATGCGCCGGCGCCGGCCCGATGGCACAGCCCTTGCGATCGTCTCGGCCACGCTGCGTGTCCGACCCCCAACCGCGAAGGAAGCGACTCATGAAGTTTCCAGTTCCCCACGACGTCAAGGCCGCCACCATTCCCGGCACCGAAGGCTGGGAACGGATGTATCCGTACCAGTACCAGTTCGTCAGCGACGACCCGGTGCGCCACCAGTACGAGAAGGAGACGTTCTGGTTCTACGACGGCCTGCACTACCCCGAGCCGCTCTACCCCTTCGACACGATCTGGGACGAGGCCTGGTACCTGGCGCTGTCGCAGTTCAACAACCGCATCTTCATGGTCCCGCCGGTGCGCGGCGTCGACCACCGGATCATCAACGGCTACGTCTACATCTCGCCGGTGCCGGTGAAGGACCCGGAGGAGATCGGCCGCCGCGTGCCCGACTTCATGGAGCGCGCCGGCT
>JBLMVT010000216.1:0-6158 GCA_050256835.1 Betaproteobacteria bacterium
AGCGTTCTCGGGGTAAAGCGCTAGCCACACAGGTCAAGCACGAGGAGATCGGCAGGATGGTCGAGGAACATCACGTGTCGGAGCGCCGAGCGTGTAGTGAGGAGGAGGTCGCCCTGGTGCGCGATCTCTACGACAGCGCGCTACGGCAGGGCTACGTCGACCGCTGGGGGCGCTCGCACCGCATGTCGCCCGACAACGTGCTGGTCGTCGCGCCGTACAACATGCAGGTCAACCTGCTCAAGCGCGTGCTGCCCGAAGGCGCGCGTCGGCACGGTCGACAAGTTCCAGGGCCAGGAGGCCGAGCTCGTGATCGTGTCGATGACAACCTCGAGCGAGCGCGACCTGCCGCGGTTCATGGAGTTCCTCTACAGCAAGAACCGGCTGAATGTCGCGATCTCGCGGGCGAGGTGCCTGGCGCTGGTGATCGCGAATCCGGCGCTGATGGCGATCAAGTGCGCGACGCCGGAGCAGATGGCGTTGGTGACGCTGTGCTGGGTCTCCGAGAACTCCCGGGGCGCCGGAGAGCTGAGACGAGCCGACACGAATGCGGACTTGTCCCGAACTGAAGGCTGAAGCGCCACGTCGTCGAGCCCTCCGGCAAGCCGACTACCGACGTTCGCTCGTCCCCGATGTCGGGCGGTCGCCGCCACGCCCTTCGGAGCCGGAACTCGTGCCGCGACGCTCCCTGAGATGGCGCTCGACCGCGTCGGCGCTATTGCCCACGGCCTGCACGGCCTGCTCGAGCTGCTCCCTGGTGACGCCGAACTTGCGAGCCCAGTCGCGCAGTTCGTAGTCCTGATGGATGTCGATGCGCGTGCGGTCCTGGCCACCGCGATGGCTGTAGCTTGTTGGCCATGTCGGTCACTCCCTGGCTGTCGAGTTGCCCGCCGTCGTGCAAGCGGCATGCCGGTGGTACTTTGGCGAAGGCCCGCAACCGAACCGATGAATCTCGTCACCTTCGTCAGCGTCGACGGCACGCCCTTCGCCAGCCGGCCGGAAGACGTGATCCGCGCACGCGGGGCGCCGGCCAGGGCAGGGCGCAACGGCGTCGGCCTCGACGAGCTCGACTACGGAGAGGTCGTCTTCCGCTTCCAGGACAGCGGCCGTTTGGAGGAGATCACGACCCGCGCGCCGGTCCTGCACATCGGCACGCTCGCGGTGCCGTTCCGGTCGCTGCGGGCCTTCGTGATCGAAAGCGACCCGGCGGCCTTCGAGCGCGCCGGCTTCGTCGTCAGCCCGAAATTCGGCCTTGCTTTCGACCCCGAGAGTTCGGAGGCATGGGTGACGGCGCTCGCGCGGCATTGCATCGGGGCGTGGCGGGCGTTGTGAGGCGAGCGGGCCGGGCCCGGCTCGGCCGATCAGAAATGGCTGAAGACGGCCTCGACAAGCCACGCGATGAACGCGGCGGCAGCGACCCAGACGGCCAACTGGAACAGCACGGCGAGGCTGAGGAGGAGCTTGGCCATCAGTTCTCGTGAGATGGTCCCGGCCGGTCACGCGTTTCGTGAGCGTCCTGGTGCTCGACGATATGGTTGCTCAGGAAGTCCTCAAGGGCGATCTGCAGGTCGTTGATCGCGCTTTTGCCCAGCGGTTCGAGCAGGGCGACGCGAACACAGCGGGTCGCAAGGACTCTCAGGGTCCCAACCGTCCGTCGTGCGACTACCAGGAGCCGGGTGTTGGACGCTCCAACATCGGAAGAGCCGATCAGGAGCGACACCGCTTCCCTCGCGCTCACCGGACGGCCCGACTGGCCGATCTGCGCCCCATACCCGGCGAGGTACCAGCTAGGAACAACTCGGCGAGCCGTCTCGTCCGACCCCGGGAAGGCGCCCCCGTGCTCCAAATTTGCTCCAATGAAACCGGGGAAATGGCGGGATCAGTCGGGACCCGCGGGGCCCGAAGCGTCAGTTGACAGCGCACCTAAGTTCATGATTTCATGAGCGAACTGGACGCCGGAAGGCAGTCCGGGGAACTGTCGGGAAATGGGGTCTGAGGCGGCTGGATCGCCTTCACACGGCAGGGGTCGCAGGTTCGAACCCTGCACCGCCCACCAATTTCCCCCGCCGCTCCCCGTTCTTCAGAAGAGCGATTTCAGGACGCGACAGCGGCCGCCATCTTCCCCGTCGCAAGGCTGTGAAGCCGAGCAGCAACGCATTTCGCGACTCGCGCGTCACTTCCTCCACAGCCAAAGAAGCAGGGTGACGACCAGGGACAGCACCATCGACGTGGTGAGGGGGAAGTGAAAGCTGAAGTTCTCGCGCTCGACAGTGATGTCGCCGGGCAGCCGACCGAAGGGAAGCTTCGAGAGCCAGGGCCAGAGCAGTCCAGCCACGAGAAGCGTCACGCCGAGGATGATGAGCAAGCGCTGCATGCCGGCTTCCGGAGTGCCGCAAACGATTCTACGAGGCGAGATCACCCCCGCGCGAAGAACACCGCTGCCATCACCACGCCGGTGAGCATCACCACCGTGCGTACCGCGCCGGCCGGCAGCCGGCGCGCCAGCCGCGCGCCGACGAAGCCGCCGAGCGTGGCCGCGGCCATCATCACCAGGGCCTGCGGCCACGCGACCGCGCCGGCCCAGGCGAAGACCACGACCGACAGCAGCGACAGCACAAGCGAGCCGAGGTTCTTCAGCGCGTTGGCGAGGTGGATGTCTTGCTCACCGGTGACGGCGTACAGCGCCATCAGCAGGATGCCCAGTCCGCCGTTGAAGTAGCCGCCGTAGACCGCGACCGCCGCCAGCCCGGCCAGGCGCACGCCGGGATGCGCCTGCGCCGCCCCGCCGCGCGCGGTGCGTAACGCGAGCAGGCGCGGCCCGAGCGCGAACACCAGCGTCGCGAACACCAGCAGCCACGGCACGACGGCCGAGAACACACGCGCCGGCGTGACGAGCAGCAGCAGCGCACCGGCCGCGCCGCCGGCCGCGCACACGCCGCCTTCGGCGAGCAGTCGCGCGCGCGGCTGGCGCGCCAGTTCGCCGCGAAAGCCGAGCGTGCTGCCGAGGTAGCCCGGGCTGACCGCGACCGCGCTGGTCGCGTTGGCCGCGATCGGCGCCACGCCGGTGGCCACCAGGGCCGGGAAGGTGAGGAAGCTGCCGCCGCCGGCGACGGCGTTGAGCACGCCGGCCGCGAACGCGGCGCCGGCGAGCAGGATCCAGTGGGTCCACATCGGCCGCGATTGTCTCGCGGCCGCATGGGCTACTTGTAGGCGACCGCCGCGCTGCTCGGCCCGGCGAGCGCGATCACCTCGGTGCGTGTAAAGCCGACCTGCCGTGCCCAGCCGGCGAAGTCGGCCCCCGTGTAGTCGAAGGCGTCGCCGAACTCGATCAGCATGTTGAGCGACATCAGCAGGCCGAAGGCGTTCTGGCATCGCTCGTCGTCGATCACCGTGTCGATGGCAATGAGGCAGCCGCCCTCGGGCAGCGCCTCGCAGGCCTTGCGCATCAGCAGGAGCTTCTTCTCGAGGTTCCAGTCGTGCAGGATCATGCCCAGCGTGATCACGTCGGCGGCTGGGAACGGGTCGGTGAAGAAGTCGATGTCGCGCGCAGTCACTCGGTCGGCGAGGCCCTCGCGCTCGATGTGCCGCCGCGCGATCGCGCTCACGCGCGGCAGGTCCAGCGTCGTGCAGCGCAGGTGCGGATGGCGCCGCGCCACCGTGCAGGCGAGGAGCCCGCTCGCGCCGCCGATGTCGGCCATGGTGCGGTAGCGCGAGAATTCGAACTTCTCGGCCAGCACGAGGAAGTTGCCAGCGGACACGCCACGCATCGCCGCGATGAACTGCTCGAGTCGCGCCGGGTCCTCGTAGAGTGTCGCGAACATCGGTGCGCCGACGTGCTTGATCTCGGTCTGTGGCTGCCCCGTGCGCAGCGCCTGGGTGAGGTCGCCCCAGAAGCGGAACAGCCGCGCGTTGGCCATCTCGAGCATGCCGCCGACATACGCCGGATGGCGACGGTCGAGGAACACCCGCGTCTCGGCGGTGTTGCGGTAGCGCGCCGCGGGTCCCAGACCCTCGCGCTCGAGGAAGCCGAGCGCCAGCAGCGCATCGAAGAAGTCGGGCACGGCGCGCGGATGAAGTTGCAGCCGCTGGCGCAGTTCCTCGCCGGTCAGCGCGTCCTCGGACAGCTCGCTGAAGACGCCCAGCTCGACCGCCGACAACAGCGTCTTCGAGGCCCAGAAGGCCAGGCCGGTCTGCAGGATGCGATCGGGTGTCGGTGCGGCCATCGCGGCCCTCCTTTACTGCAACGAACGGGGCCGCAGCTTCCCACCGCGCCCGCGCCGATGTCCACGGGAACCGCATCGTCGGCGTGGTCATGCGGCGCCGCGAGGCCGGCCCTTGCCCGGAATCAAGGGCACGCAGCGCCGCGTGATGCATCTTTCACGTCGGGCGACGCGGGCGATCGGGGCGTCCCGTGCACAGGGCGAGCGCTCCGCGCGCGGCGGCCGAAAGCCGGTCCTTCAGCGTCGACACCCGCAACGCATCGCTCGCCCTGTAGACGGTCCGATGACCCCTGATCCTGCTCTGCAACTGCATCACCCCGTACAGCAGCGCCTCGGGCGTGGGCGGACATCCGGGCACGTAGATGTCGACCGGCACGATGCGGTCGACGCCGCGCACAACCGAATACGCGTAGTGGTAGTAGCCGCCGCCGTTGGCGCACGAACCCATCGAGATGACGTAGCGCGGCTCGGACATCGAGTCGTACGTCCGTCGCAGCGCGCGCGCCATCTTGTTGGTCAGCGTCCCGGCGACGATCATCAGGTCGGCCTGCCGGGGGCTGGCGCGCGGGATCATGCCGAAGCGGTCGAAGTCGTAGCGAGCGGCCGCGGTGTGCATCATCTCGACCGCGCAGCAGGCGAGGCCGAATGTCAGGTACCAGAGGCTGCCGCTTTCGGCCGCCGCGACGACGCCGTCGATCGTCGTCAGCACGTAGCCGGCATCGCGGGGCCGGCCGCCTTCGGGCAAGGGGTTCGGTTCCATGCGCGACAGGATGCCGAGCCACCGGCACGCAGTCTTGAACGAATCGGACCCGGACGCCGTCGATGAGCGGCGCGACGCACGAGTCGGTGTCGGTGGTGCCTGCGCCGCCGCAGTTCCACGGCTGGCTCGTCTGCGCGATCTGGCGTCGGCTGCACCTCTCGGGGGACGTCGCCTCTGTCGTGCCGGCCAATGTCTACGCGTGCCTGAACGTCGTGTCCGCCGGCGCCATCCGGGTGCCGGGCGCCGGTCCGTTGCCGCTGCCGCCGATGTTCCTCGCCGGTCCGTTCACGGTTCCCATGCGGACGCTGGCATCGACGCCGCTGCGCTCGCTGAGCCTGGTGATCCAGCCCTGGTTGCTCGAGCCCTGGTTCGGTCACGCCGCGTCGGCGCTGGTCGACTCGATCGCCAGTGCTGCCAGCGCGCCGGTGCTGGCCGGCGAGACGGTCGAACTGCTGCAGGCCGGAGTCGACGAACCCAGGCTCGTGCAGCGGGCACTCGCGCTCATGGCCGACGCGCTGCCTGCAGCGCCGCCCGCCGGCGTGATCGACATGCAGCACGCCCTGCTGCGACGCGGCAGCGTGTCCGGCGCGGCGGCAGCGTTCGGTTGGAGCGAGCGCCACTTCGCGCGCCACTTCCGATGCCACCACGGCCTGAGCCCGAGGACGTGGCTGCGCGTCAAGCGCTTCGAAAGGGCGCTGCTGCGCCTGACCGGCGCAGGCACGCCGCTCGCTCACGTCGCCGCCGACGCCGGCTATGCCGACCAGGCACACATGACGCGCGATTTCCGGCGCATCCTGGGCGAGTCGCCGGCCGGAACGCGGCAGGCGATGGAGTCCGACTCCGGCGGCTCCTGGGCTCTCGAGCCTTCGCGCGACGAGCGCCTGCGAATGCGACTGGGCGACCCGACCGACGCGCCCGCAACGCTTCCCGCGAAGAAGCCTTCGGATCGCTGAAGGCGACGGCCGTCCTCAGCCGGCGCCGTACACCGGGATGGATGCGCCGTGGATCAGCCGCGCGTCGGCGCTGCACAGGAACAGCACCACGCGCGCGATGTCCTCTGCCTTCGGCCACTGTGCGAAGTCGGCCTGCGGCATGGCAAGGCGGTTCGCCTCGGTGTCGATGACGCTCGGCAGCACCGAGTTGACGCGCACGCCGGTGCCCGCCACCTCGGCGGCCAGCGC
>JBLMVT010000217.1:0-4606 GCA_050256835.1 Betaproteobacteria bacterium
GCCTGCGCCGGCGGCTTCGGCGGCCGAATCGGTTGCCGCCGCGGCGTCGGCACCCGAGCCGGCCGCGTCGGCGGCGAGCGCGCCACCGGCCTTCGAGTGGCCGGCGTCGACCCGGCTCACCTTCGCGCTCGAGGGCTGGTACCGCGGCAAGGTCGAAGGCTCGGCGCAGGTCGAATGGGTGCGCGAGGGCGACCACTACCAGGTCCACCTCGACGCGATCATCGGTCTGCCGATCGCGCCGCTGTTCATCCGCCGCATGACCAGCGACGGCACGCTCGGCCCCGACGGCCTGGTGCCGCGCCGCTACGACGAGGAGACGCGCCGCGCGTTCGGCGAGCCGCGCCGCGTCGTGCTGCGCCTCTTCCCCGATGCCGTTTGGCTCGCCGACGGCCAGCGCCGCGACGCGCCGCCGGGCGTGCAGGACAGCGCCAGCCAGTTCGTGCAGCTGACCTGGCTGTTCCGCACGCAGCCGCAGCGGCTCGCCGTCGGCCAGACGATCGAGCTGCCGCTGGCGCTGCCGCGCAGCCTCGACAGCTGGACCTACGAGGTCGTTGGCACGGAGACGCTGTACCCCCCGTTCGGTCCGGTCGAGACCTTCCATCTGGTGCCGCGACACCTGCCGCGGCCCGGCGAGCTGAGCGCCGAGATGTGGTTCGCGCCGACGCTCGACTACCTGCCGGTGCGCATCCGCATCCGCCAGGACGCCGAGTCGTGGATCGACATGACGATCAAGCGGGCCCCGCTGCAGGCCGACGACGCCGGCGACCCGTATAGTCGGCCCGAAGAAGGGAGAGCCCCGCGATGAGCTACGAGAACATCCTCACCGAGGTGCGCGACACCGGCGCACCGCTGCGCGCCGCGCTGATCACGCTGAACCGCCCGAAGCAGCTCAATGCGCTGAACGACGCGCTGATGGACGAGCTGGGAGAGGCGCTGCTCGGCTTCGACGCCGACGACTCGATCGGCTGCATCGTCGTCACCGGCAGCGAGCGCGCCTTCGCCGCCGGCGCCGACATCGCCGCGATGGCCAAACACGAGTTCATGCACGTCTACCGGACGGGCTTCATCAGCCGCAACTGGGAGACGATGAAGCAGGTTCGCAAGCCCGTGATCGCCGCGGTCGCCGGCTTCGCGCTCGGCGGCGGCTGCGAGCTGGCGATGCTCGCCGACTTCATCATCGCCGCCGACAACGCGAGGTTCGGCCAGCCCGAGATCAAGATCGGCATCATCCCCGGCGCCGGCGGCACGCAGCGCCTGCCGCGTGCGGTCGGCAAGGCCAAGGCGATGGACCTGATCCTTACCGCGCGGATGATGGACGCAGCCGAGGCCGAGCGCGCCGGCCTGGTCTCGCGCGTCGTGCCCGCCGAGCGCCTGCTGGCCGAGGTGTTCGAGGCGGCGGCGGCGATCTGTTCGATGAGCCTGCCCAGCCTGATGATGGCCAAGGAGAGCGTGAACCGCGCCTTCGAGGGGCCGCTGGCCGACGGCATCGCCTACGAGCGGCGGCTGTTCCATTCGCTGTTCGCGACCGAGGACCAGAAGGAAGGCATGGACGCCTTCCTCGCCAAGCGCAAGCCGTCGTTCAGGCACCGCTGAACGTGCCCGTCGCCGAGCGCGCCGCGCGGCATCGCATCGTCGTCGTGGGCGGCGGCGCCGGCGGGCTCGAACTGGCCACCGCGCTCGGCGACCGTCTCGGCAAGCGCGGGCTGGCCGAGGTGACGCTGGTCGAGCGCAATCGCACCCACGTGTGGAAGCCCAAGCTGCACGAGATCGCCGCCGGCAGCATGGATCTCGACGCCCACGACGTCGACTACCTCGCGCAGGCACACTGGCACCACTTCCGCTACCGGCTCGGCGCCATGACCGCGCTCGACCGCGCGCGCCGCGAGGTGCGGGTCGGCGCCATCGTCGACGACGAGGGCCGGCCGATCACCGCGCCGCAGGGCATCGTCTACGACACGCTGGTGATCGCGGTGGGCAGCGAGAGCAACGACTTCGGCACGCCGGGCGTCGCCGAGCACGCGCTCAAGCTCGAGACCGCCGCCGACGCGGCGCGCTTCCATCGCCGCCTGGTCGACGCGGCGATCCGTGCCAACGCGCAGACCGGGCCGCTCGCGCCGTCGCAGCTGCGCGTGGCGATCATCGGCGCCGGCGCGACCGGTGTCGAGCTGGCGGCCGAACTGCACCGCACGACGCGCGAGCTGGTCGCCTACGGGCTCGATCGCATCGACCCCGACCGCGACCTCCGGCTGCACCTGATCGAGGCGGCCGGGCGCGTGCTGCCGGCGCTGCCGCCGCGGCTGTCGGCGTCGACCGAGCGGCTGCTGCGCGAGCTGGGCGTGCAGCTGCACACCGGCGCGCGTGTCGCCGCCGTGCTGGCCGACGGCGTACGGCTGGCCGACGACAGCGAGATCCCGGCCGAACTGGTGGTCTGGGCCGCCGGCGTCAAGGCGCCCGACTTCCTGAAGGACCTCGACGGCCTGGAGACGAACCGGCTCAATCAGCTCGTCGTGCGCGACACGCTGCAGACGACGCGCGACGACGCCGTGTTCGCCATCGGCGACTGCGCTGCCTGTCCGTGGCCGCAGGCCGACCACGGCCGCGGCGGCACGGTGCCTCCGCGCGCGCAGGCGGCGCACCAGCAGGCAAGCCACCTCGCGCGCCAGTTGCCGCGCCGGCTCGCCGGCAAGCCGCTCGCCGGCTGGCGCTATCGCGATTTCGGTTCGCTGGTCTCGCTCGGCGAATTCAGCACCGTCGGCAACATGATGGGCGCGCTGGTCGGCGGCAACCTGATGATCGAGGGCCTGTTCGCGCGGCTGATGTACCTGTCGCTGTACAAGATGCACGAGCTGGCGCTGCACGGCGTCGCCAAGGTCGCGCTCGACACGCTGGCGCGCACGATCACGCGGCGCACCGAGCCGCACGTCAAGCTGCACTGAACGTTTCGCCAGCCATCCCTGGCGTGTCGGCAGGGCAGTGCGCGTTTCGCGGCAGTTCGCCGGCTTCCTTCTGGCGCGCGTTGCCGGGAGACTCGTTCGCACCGACACGAACGAGAGCCGGACCATGAAGACGACCTATCTCGGCGCGAGCGATCTGGTGCGGCTGGTGCGCCGCGTTGGCCTGCCGGCGTGTATCGGGGGCGTCGCCGAGCGCATCGAGCGCGACTTCCTGCGCTGGCCCGAGTTCGACAAGAGCGCGCGCGTCGCCAGCCATTCGGCCGACGGCGTGATCGAGCTGATGCCGATCGCCGACGCGGCCGAGTTCGCCTTCAAGTACGTCAACGGTCACCCGAAGAACACGCGCGAGGGCCTGCCGACCGTGATGGCCTTCGGCGCGCTGGCCGACGTTGCCACCGGCGCGCCGCGGCTGCTCGCCGAGCTGACGCTGACGACGGCGATCCGCACGGCGGCGATGTCGGCCGTCGCGGCGCGTGCGCTGGCACGGCCCGGCAGCCGGGTGATGGCGTTGATCGGCAACGGCGCGCAAGGCGAGTTCCAGGCGCTCGCGTTCCGCGAGCTCGTCGGCGTGCGCGAGCTGCGGCTGTTCGACGTCGATCCGCGCGCGACCGCCAAGCTGGTCGACAACCTGCGCGGCCAGGGCCTCGTGCTGCACGCGTGCGCGAGCACGGCCGAGGCGGTGCGCGGCGCCGACATCGTGACCACGGCGACCGCCGACAAGGCCCACGCGAGCATCCTCGTGCCCGACGTGATCGAGCCCGGCATGCACGTCAACGCGGTCGGCGGCGACTGCCCGGGCAAGACCGAGCTGCACCCCGGCGTGCTCGAGCGCGCGTCGGTGTTCGTCGAGTTCGAGCCGCAGACGCGCATCGAGGGCGACCTGCAGCAGATGCCCGCCGACTTCGCCGTCACCGAGCTGTGGCGGGTGCTGGCCGGCCTCGCCCCCGGGCGCCGGTCGGACGATGAGGTGACGGTGTTCGACTCGGTCGGCTTCGCGCTCGAGGACTATTCCGTGCTCACCTTCGTGCGTGACGCGGCGCGCGCGCACGGCATCGGCCAGCTGCTCGACCTCGTGCCTGCGATGGCCGATCCGAAGGACCTGTACGGCCTGCTGCGCGAGCAAGCCGCGATCGCGGCCTGAAGTCAGCCGGCGACCAGCACCGCCGCCGCCAGGTCCTCGAGCGCGCTGCCGACCGACTTGAAGACCGTGCGCTCGCTGTCGCGGCGCCGGCCGGCCGCCTCGCCGCGGCACAGCGCGGCCAGCGTGCCGCGCACGTCCTCCTTGGCGAACACGCCGCGCGCGAGCGGGCCGAGCAGGTCCCCGCTCTTGGCGAGCGCCTCCTCGGTGTCGACCCAGAGCGACGCTCCGGCGAAGCAGTCGTCGTCGGCCTCGCGCATCGCCGGCGTGAAGCTGCCGATCAGGTCGAGGTGGCTGCCGCTCGCAAGCCAGGCGCCGCGCACGACGGGCGCGGTGGCGAGCGTCGCGCAGCTGACGATGTCGGCCTCCCCGGCCGCGGTCCCGAGGTCGCTCGCGGCCCGCGCGTCGAAGCCCTCCGCACCCAGCGCCGCGACGAGCCCGGCGGCCTTGGCCGCGTCGCGCGCGCACACGGTCACGCGCTCGATTGGCCGCACGGCGCGGTAGGCCGCCGGCA
>JBLMVT010000218.1:0-4630 GCA_050256835.1 Betaproteobacteria bacterium
CTTGGCGACTGCCACGTTCTCGTCACGCCCAGAAATGACGAAGGCCCGGCGCTCACGCGCAAGGCCTCGGATTTCTTGGCTCCCCGACCAGGGCTCGAACCTGGGACCTGCGGATTAACAGTCCGTCGCTCTACCGACTGAGCTATCGGGGAACAGCCCGAAATTATATCCGGCGCCTACAGGTCGGCCTGCACCGACAGCCAGAGCGTGCGCGGGGCCAGCGGGTAGAGATAGACGTGGGCGAACTCGAACGGCGACTCGCGCCAGGCGCGACGATCGAACAGGTTGTCGATGCCGGCGCGCCAGACGGTCGACAGCGTGCCGATGCGGCGCTCGTAGCGCAGCGCGGTGTCCACGCGCGTCCATGACGGGACGCGCGCGCTGTTGTCGGGCAGCACCATGCGGTCGCCTTCGTGAACGACGTCGGCCAGCCAGTCGAGCCCCGGGACGCCCGCCACGCGGTAGCGCGAGGCCAGCTTCAGCGTGTGCTCGGGGACGTTCGTCGGACGCTGCCCGTCGAGCGTCGCGTCGCTCGCGCCGCGGCGCTTGGCGTCGAGCAGCATGGCGCTGGCGTCCAGGCGCCACGCGCCGAGGTCGGCGCCGACGCTGCCTTCGAGCCCGCGATGGCGCTCGCTGCCGTCGACGAAGAGCGCGCTGCCGGTATCCGTCGTCGCCGGCCGGTCGACGTCGAACCAGGCGAGCGCCCATTGCGTGAGGTCGCCGCTGCCCTTGACGCCGATCTCCCACTGCCGGCTCTTCAGCGCGGGCAGCACCGTGCCGGCCGCCGCACCGTAGGCGGGCAGGTTCGGTGTCACGGCCGATTCCACACCCTCGCCCCAGCTCGCGTAGGCGATTTGGCGCGGCGCGAACTCGTGGCTCACCGCGAGCCAGGGCGTGGTGAAGCTCTGCGAGTAGCTCGGGCCGGCGTTGCCCTGCGTGTCGATGCTGCTGCGCGCGATGCGGGTGTGGCGCAGGCCGAGCCAGGCCGTCCAGCGCTCCGACAGGCGCAGTGCGTCGCGCGCGTACAGCTCGGTACTGTATTCGTCGCGGTCGGTGTTCGCGAACGGCGTGCTCGGGTCGGGCGGCACGACGCTGCTGCCGTCGATCGTTCCGGTGCCGACGAAGTTGTACGCATAGTCGTGCGCGCGAAAGCGGAAGCGGCTGCGCAGCCCGCCCAGCGTCACGTCGTGGACGACCGGTCCCGTCGCCACCTTGCCGTTCAGCGACAGGTCGGCCGCGTCGGTGCGGCGCCGCTCGTCGTTGCTGCGGAAGTCGTAGAAGTCGAAGCTGCCGTCGCTGCAGTAGCGGTCGAAGTTGTTCTCGGCGCTGCAGCCGAAGGGGAAGGCGATGCGGTCGTCGCTCTTCAGCTGCTGCGTGCCCACGGTCGCCGTCATGCGCCAGTCGGCCGCCAGCCGCTGGCGCCAGCGCAGCGTGCCGGTGGTGCCGTCGAGCACGACCGGCAGCGACCACGCCTGGTTGTTGAGATTGATGCGCGGGTCGATGTCGCGCGCGTCGGGCACCCGGCTGCCGAGCATGCTGAAGCCGGGCTGGCTCGGCTGCGAGCGGTGGCTGGTCTCGAACTCCGCCTCGAGCAGCGTGTCGGTTGACAGCCGCCAGTCGCCGGCGACGGCGAGCAGATGGCGGTCGCCGCGCGCCGAACGCAGTTCGGGGTCGAGGTGCTCGGCCGCGAGGTTGACGCGCAGGCCGAACTGCCGGTTCGTCCCCAGGCGCGAACTCCAGTCGACGGCGCCGAGCACGCTGCCGGCGCCGCGCCAGGCCAGCAGCGCCTGGCGGCGCTCGAGGTCGTCGGGCCGCTTGACGACGAAGTTGACCAGCCCGCCCGGCGCGCTGGTGCCCGCCTGGATGCCGCTCGTGCCCTCCAGCACCTCGATGCGTGCTTTGTTGTCGAGGGCGATCGACGTCTCGGCGTTGATCGGCAGGCCCTCGCGGCGGTAGTTGAAGCGCTGGTCGAGCACGAAGCCGCGCACCGTGAGCTGGTCCCAGTAGCCCTCGGCGTTGTAGGCGTCGGAGACGGCCGCGTCGCTGCGCGTCACGTCCGACAGCCGCTGCACGCCGGTGTCGCGGATCTGTTCGGCACCGAGCACGCGCGCGGTGAAGGGGGCGCGCTCGAGCGGCACGTCGCCGAAGCCGCCGATGTCGGCCTGCGCCGGCACCTGCTTGCCGCTGACGACGACGGGTGGCAGCGCGGCATCCTGCGCGCGCGCCGGTTGGGCCAGCGCGGCGAGTGCGAGCCCGAGATGAGCGGCGAGCGCGCCGCGTGCAAACGAGGAAGGAAGGAGGGTTGCCATCGTTGGATTCCGGTCGATGGCAGGTCGGCGGTCGAAGCCACGCGCCCCTTCGGGGCTGGCCGCTGCTTCGACGTGCTTCCCTGCGCGAGGATTACCTCAGTCAGGTTCAAAGGGACTTTCTCAGCCGGGCCACGGTCGTGGTCCAGCACCCCCAGCGGGCGCCGCGCGGTGGTTTGCGCGACGGCGAAATTATCGGCCAAAAAGAAGGGCCCGCGACGCGGGCCCGCTCTCGTGGCTGCCGAAGGCGTCTCGACGCGGACGCTAATCGAACACCGGCGTCTCGACGCCCAGCACCTTGTGCAGCTTCGGGCTGGTGGTCGTGTACTGCAGGTGGATGCGCTTGTCGGGGAAGACGTAGGGCGCCGCGCCGAAGGCGGCCAGCGCGGCCTCGTGGAAGCCCGACAGGATCAGCTTCTTCTTGCCTGGGTAGGTGTTGATGTCGCCGACCGCGAAGATGCCCGGCATGTTCGTCTCGAATCTTTCCGTGTCGACGACGAGCTGCTTGCGCTCGATCGCGAGGCCCCAGTCGGCGATCGGCCCGAGCTTGGGCGACAGCCCGAAGAACACCAGCAGCACGTCCATCGGCACGACGCGCGTCACGCCGTCGCCGCCGGTCACCTTCACCGCGGTCATGCGGCCGTCGGCCTGCTCGTAGCCCGTCACCTGGCCGACCATGAACTGCATCTCGAGCTGGTCGCACAGCTCCTTCATCCGCGCGACCGACGCTGGCGCGGCCTTGAAGCCATCGCGCCGGTGCACGAGGATGACGCCCTCGGCCTTGTGCGCGCCGTCCTGCACGAAGTTGAGCGTCCAGTCCAGCGCCGAGTCGCCGCCGCCGACGATGACCAGGTTCTTGCCGGCGAACTGCGCCGGGTTCTTCACGCGGTAGAACAGCTGCGAGCCCTCGAAGCGCTCGATGCCGTCGACCTTCAGCGTGCGCGGCTGGAACGAGCCCACCCCGCCGGCGATGAACATCGTCCGGGTAAGGAAGCGCGTGCCCTTGCTGGTGGCGACGAAGAAGCGGCCGTCGTCCTGCCGCTCGACCACGCTCACTTCCTCGCCGAAGTGGAAGGTGGCGCCGAACGGCTCGATCTGCTTGAGCAGGTTGTCGGTCAGCTCCTGGCCGGTGCACACCGGCACGGCCGGGATGTCGTAGATCGGCTTGTCGGGGTACAGCTCGATGCATTGCCCGCCGGGGTAGGCCAGTGAGTCGACGACGTGCGCCTTGATCTCGAGCAGCCCCAGCTCGAACACCTGGAACAGGCCGACCGGGCCGGCGCCGACGATGACGGCGTCGGTCTCGAAGGCGCCATCGGTGGCGGCGTCTTCGTGCAACCGGGCTGTCTTGCTGATTTCTTCGTTCACGTTCAGGTCCATCGTGGCGGCGTCGCTAGCGGATCAGTTCGGGCAGCTTGTCCGTGCGGTCCTTCCATTCGTCGGCGTCGGCCGGCGCGGGCTTGCGCTTGGTGATGCTGGGCCACTTTTTGGCCAGCTCGGCGTTGAGCGCAATGAACTTCTGCTGGTCGGCCGGCACGTCCTCCTCGGGCAGGATGGCATTGACCGGGCATTCGGGGATGCAGACGGCGCAGTCGATGCACTCGTCGGGGTCGATGGCGAGGAAGTTCGGGCCCTCGCGGAAGCAGTCGACCGGGCAGACGTCCACGCAGTCGGTGTACTTGCAGCGGATGCACGATTCGGTGACGACGTGGGTCATGGCGGTGGGCGTTGCGCTGCACGGCCGCACCGGGCAGCGCGCTGCGGTCAGGCTGTCTACGGGGAAACGCTGATTCTATTCGCTCGGTCGCGCGCGGCTTCCGCCGCCAGCAGGGGCATGGCGCCCGCGCCGACGGTGACGACCGTCGGCCGGCCGGCGTGCAGTTCGGCGGCCGCGTCGAGCGTGTCGACGCGGTGCTCGCTGGCGCGCATGTCGGGCCAGCCGGCACGCGAGACGACGCAGGCCGGCGTGTCGGCGGGCCAGCCGGCAGCGAGCAGCCGGGCCGACAGGCCGGCGAGCTGCTTGCCGGCCATGTAGTAGACCTCGGTGTCGGCCGCGTGGCGCAACTCGCCGGCGCTCGTGGTCGCGGTCACCGCGGTGGCGAAGGCCACGCTGCGCCCGCTGCCGCGGCGCGTCAGCGGGCGCAGGGTCGCCGCGGCCGCGGCGATCGCCGCGGTGACGCCGGGCACCACCTCGCACTCGATGCCGGCGGCTTCGAGCGCGATCAGTTCCTCCTCGAGCCGGCCGAACACGCTCGCGTCGCCGCCCTTCAGCCGCACGACCAGGGCGCCGCTGCGCGCGTGTTCGACCAGCAGCGCGTTGATCT
>JBLMVT010000219.1:0-3270 GCA_050256835.1 Betaproteobacteria bacterium
GGACTGGTCCATCAGGTTGCCGATCGCCGAGAGCACCTGGTCGCGCCCGTAGCGCTCGAGGAGCTCGAGGAAGCGCCGCTCGCCGGTCTTCACCGCGGTGACCTGCGCGCGCAGGTCGCCCATCGCCCGCTCGGGGATGCGCACGTTCATGCGGATGATGTCGACCAGGTCCTGGTTCACCTCGCCTTCGCGCTGGTACTTCATGATCGGCACCTGCAGGCCCTCGGTGTAGATGTCGGTGGTGACCGCGCCAATAAAACAGCCGACGTCCTGCCAGTGCGCCATGCAGCAGGCGAAGCCCGAGAGCCGGCCGCGGTGGAAGATAGGCATGCTGAAGGTGAAGTGGTTGAGGTGGCTGCCGGTCGTGTAGGCGTCGTTGGTCACCAGGATGTCGCCCGGCCGGATGCCCTTCGGCCCGAAGTGGCGCAGCTTCGCCTTCAGCGTCTCGGCCATGCCGCGGATGAACATCGGCAGCCCGAGACCTATCGACACGGTCTCGCCTTCGGCGGTATAGAGGCCGACGGTGAAGTCGAGCGCCTCGTAGATGATCATGTTGTAGGCGGTGCGCATGAGATTGGTCTTCATCTCCTCGGTCACCGCGAGCACGCCGTTGCGCACGATCTCGGTCAGCACCGCGTCGGCTTTCTTCGCCCGTCTCATCGTCCCACCTCGACATCCAGGTTGCCGAACTGGTCGACGCGCAGCCGGTCGCCGGGCTGGAGCACGGTCGTCGAGGCGTGCTCCTCGACGAGCGCCGGCCCGTCGATGCGGTTCCCGGCGCGCAGGCGCTCGCGCGCGTAGGCGGGCGTCGCGAGCCAGCGCTCGCCGAACCACACCTTGTGCCTGGCGAGCAGCGCATCGCGCGCCGGCCGCGCCTTTCCTCTCGCGAGTTTCTCGAGAGGGGGCTTGTTCATCCTGCCGACCACGGCGGCGCGCAGGCTGACGATCTCCGCGCGTTCCCCCGGCGCATGCGTGCCGTAGCGGCGCAGGTGCTCGGCGTCGAAGAGCGCCTTGATCCGCTCCGGCGTCAGCGCGCCGAGCGGCAGCTCGACCGTCACGGGATGCTCCTGGCCGACATAGCGCATGTCGAGCGCGTACGAGACGCTCGCCTTGCCGCTGCCGAGCCGGTCCCGCCCGGGGCGCGCCAGCGCCTGGAAGCGCCCCTCGAGCTCGCTCGCGCTCACGTCCTCCAGGCGCGTGAACCAGCTTCTCACGTAGTCGTAGCGCAGGTCCGCGTGCAGCATGCCGAAGGCGCAGAAATGTCCCGGCGCGCGCGGCACGATGAAGCGGCGCATGCCGATCTCGCGCGCGATCGCCGAGGCGTGCAGCGGCCCGGCGCCGCCGTAGGCGATGAGCGCGAAGGCCGCCGCGTCGAGGCCGCGGTCGGTCGAGACGCCCTTGACGGCGTACGACATCGCCGTCACCGCGATGCGCAGGATGCCGTCGGCGGCGCGCACCACCGGCATGCCGAGCGGCCCGGCGATGTGCTCCTCGAGCGCCTTCGCCGCGCCCGCGCGATCGAGGCGCATCTCGCCGCCGAGGAAGCGCTCTGCATCGAGGCGACCGAGGAGCAGGTTGGCGTCGGTCACGGTGGGCTGCGTCCCGCCGCGCCCATAGCAGGCGGGTCCGGGGTCGGCGCCGGCGCTCTGCGGGCCGACTTTGAGCGCGCGCGAGCCGTCGAGCGCGGCGATGCTGCCGCCGCCGGTGCCGACCTCGAAGATGTCGATCATCGGGATCTGCACGGGCAGGCCCTGCGCGTAGCCGCCGACGAGGGTCGCGCCCTTGGTGAGCGCCGCGCCGTGGTAGATGACGCCCGCTTTCGCCGTGGTGCCGCCCATGTCGAAGGCGACCGCTTCCTTCACGTCCAGCGTCTCGCAGAGCGCGCGCGCGCCGATCACGCCGGCCGCCGGACCCGATTCGAGGATCCGCACGCATTCCCGCTGCGCCGGCTCGGCTTCGAACAAGCCGCCCGTCGACTGCACGAGCAGGAACCGCCCTTTGAACGATTGCGCTTCCAGATGGGAATTCAGCTCGCCTATGTAGCGCTGCACGCGCGGGCCGATGTAGGCATTGGCCACCACGGTCGAACAGCGCTCGAACTCGCGGTACTCCTCGGAGAGCTCGTGCGAGGCGCTGACGAAGGCGTGCGGCAGGCGCCGCTGCACGATCTGCTTGACCCGCTGCTCGTGCGCGCGGTTCACGTAGCAGTGCAGCAGGAAGATCGCCACCGCGTCGACGCGCTCGGCCTCGAGCCGGTCGCAGGTCGCCTCGACGGCCGCCTCGTCGAGCGGCTGGAGCACTTCGCCGTGCGCGCTCATGCGCTCGCGCACCTCGAAGCGCAGGGCGCGCTCGACCAGCGGCACGTGCTTGCGGAAGAAGAGGTTGTAGGCGTCCGGGCGGTTGATGCGGCCGATCTCGTAGATGTCGCGGAAGCCTTCGGTGACGAGGAGCGCGGTCCTGGCGCCGGTGCGCTCGAGCAGCGTGTTGATCGCCACGGTCGAGCCGTGCAGGAAGAGCGCCGCGTCGGCGAAGCGCGTCCCGGCCTTGGCGACGCCCTGCGACACGCCCTCGACGAGGCGCGCCGGCGTCGAGAGCGTCTTGCCGAGCAGCAGCCGCCCGCCGCGCTCGTCGAACGCCGCGACGTCGGTGAAGGTGCCGCCGATGTCGGCCGCGAGACGTATCATGGCGCGCGATGTCGACGCCATTGCAGGCAGTGCAGCTGCTCGGCCGCTGGACGCAGCTCAGCGGGCACCACCTGGCGGCGGGCGCCGGCTGCAGCTGCGGCGCCGGCGCGACGAGCGTGCGGCTGCAGGACTTCGAGCAGGAGATCCTCGCTTACCTGCGCGCGCGGCACGGCGATCTCGTCGGCCCGGGCATGGTCGAGCTCCTGCGCGCCCTTGCCAGGAAGCCGGTTCCCGGCGCCAAAGCGCTGCTACGCGACCTCGAGCGCAGCCTCGCGTCCTTCGAGGAGCTGCACCGCATCAGTCCTGCAGCGGGATCTGCGCGTCGCGGATGACGCGCGCGTACAGGTCGATATCGGATTTGAAGCGCGCCGCGAACTCGTCGGGCGTGCTGCCGACCGGCTCGTAGCCGAGCGCCGGGAAGCGATCGCGCACATGCGCGATCGCTTCCGCCACGTTGCCATGGAGCCGGTCGACGACCGCGCGCGGCGTGCCGGCGGGCGCGAACAGCCCCAGCCAGCCGGTGAGCGCGAAGCCCGGCACGCCGGCCTCGATCATCGTCGGCACGTCCGGAATGGCGGGCGAGCGC
>JBLMVT010000220.1:0-3934 GCA_050256835.1 Betaproteobacteria bacterium
GCGGCGAGAGGCCGGTCTCCGCCTCGAGCAGGCGCTCGCCGTACATCAGGGCCGGCGAGATCGCGTTGTTGATGTCGTGCGCGATGCCGCTGGCCATCTGGCCGACCGCACGCAGGCGCTCGTGCCGCAGGGCCGCCTGCTGTGTCTTGCGCAGGTCTTCGTAGGCGTGCTGCAGCGAGCCGTGCAGCGCGGACTGCCGGGCGGCCAGCGAGACGTGGGCGCTCAGCTGGCGCAGGAATTCGCAATCGCCGCTGGCGAAGGCTTCGGGCTCGGCACGCGCGGCCAGCAGGATGCCGAACGCGTCGGCCTCGGTGCGCAAGGGCGACATCACCACCGAGCGCAGGCCGGCGCGCGCCAGGCGCTGCGCGAACGGGAAGTCGATGGCACGCGTGTCGGGTTCGTACACCAGCGTGCCGGCCAGGCAGCGGGAAAGCCCGTTCGCGTCGATCGGGATGCCGTCCTGCTCGCCCGTGGTCAGCTCGGCGGCGAGCTCGGCGCCGCGCAGGCCGACACGGCTGACGGCGAGCCGGCCGCCGGGCGCGTCGAGCGTGCACACGCAGGCGAAGTCGAGCGGCATGCCCTGCTCGATCGAGCGCACCGCGACCTGGTAGATGCTCTGCATGTCCTGGCGCTCGGCGATGGCGCCGGTGATCTGGTCGAGCAGCTGCAGCCGGGCCAGCTGCGCCCGCAGCTTCGCCTCGGCCTGCCTGCGCTCGGTGATGTCGCGTGCGATCTTCGAGGCGCCGACGATCTCCCCGCGCAAATCGCGCACCGGCGAGACCGACACCGACACGTCGACCGCCGTGCCGTCCTTGCGCACGCGCACGGTCTCGTAATGGCGGATCTGTTCGCCGCCCGCGATGCGGGCCAGGATCTCCCGCTCCTCGTGCACGCGGTCCGGCGGCACGATGAGGGTGACCGGCTGCCCGACCGCCTCGGCGGCGGAATAGCCGAACAGGCGTTCGGCGGCCGGATTCCAGGTCTGGATGACCCCCTTCAGCGTCTTGCCGATGACGGCATCGTTCGACGACTCGACGATGGCCGCCAGCCAGAGCTGCGGATCGCTCAGCTCACGCGGCAGCTCGGAGGACGGAGCGAAAAGCGGGTCCATGCGTATTCTTCGCATGGAACGGCGAACCGGCCTACCGGCGTGCAAGCCCCTGCCGGCGGCAGGGCATCCGATCGTCCGCGACCGCACCCGCGCCCGACCGCGGTCAACCGCGCGCGGAGGACTGGCTGAGCAGGATCTCGACGCGGCGGTTCTGCGCGCGGCCCGCGGCGGTGTCGTTGCTCGCCACCGGGTCGCGCTCGCCGCGGCCGTTGACGATCATGCGGCCCGGGTCGACGCCCAGATTGCGCAGGTAGTCGCGCACGTTGATGGCGCGGTCGAGCGAAAGCCGGTTGTCCAGCAGCTCGCTGCCCGTGCTGTCGGCGTAGCCGACGCTGGTGATGTGCGTCTTCGGGTCGAGCCCCTGGGCGAGCTGGTCGAGCACCGGCAGCAGCTGCGGCTCTCTGATGCGGGCGGTCTGCTCCTGTGCTTCACTTCGTCCTCAGGCTGCCATGCGGCTCGGCCCGTCGTCTGTCGTCGCGCCACGCGCCGGGGTGTCGGGCGCGGACGACAGCGGTCAGCTCGTCGGCGGCCGGCCGACCTAACCTCTTCAACGACGGACCGCGCGATGACGACCGATGACTGGAAGCTGCGTGCCAGGGTGTTCCTGCAGCGCCTGTGGCAGCCGACCAGCGCGTGCATCACCTGCATGCCGGGAGGCTGGGGCAACCTGTGGAGCCCGCTGCACTGGGAGCTGGCGCTGCGCACCGGGCTGGCCACCGGCGTGCTCGCCGTGCTGCTCAGCTTCACGCCGGTGGCCCGGCTCTACCGCCACCGCTGGGGCAACGCGCTGATGATCGGCGTGCTCACCGCGCTCGGCGACAGCTGGTCGCATCCGAACCACTACGCCTTCCCGCATGCCGAGGCCGTCGTCACTGGCGCCGTGTCGGGCGCGCTGGCGCTGCTCGGGTCGTTCCTGCTCGAGGACCGCGCGCGGCGCGTGCGTGCGGCGTGGGTGCGGCTGTTCGGGTAGCGGCTTCCGGCTCGCAGGTAGCGGGCAGTGGCGCGTGATCGGGCCGCCGGGATGCTCTGGCAACGCATGCCGACGATGGTGCGCCCTCGGCCCGGGCGGGCTCGGCCGGCAAGTAGGAAGGGCTCGCACGTCAGTCGAGTTCGATCACCCGGTCTTCCGACGATGGCACGCAGCCATCCGCCACGTTCGTCCATCCGCGGTGCACGACGATGCGCCGCTCGTCGTGGCACAGCTCGATGCGCTCGGCGGTGGGCAGGCGTTCGCGCACGAAGGCCTCGATCGACGCTGGCAGGCTGACGTGCAGGCGCAGCGCGTAGCGGTCGTCTTCGGGGTGGTCGTCGAGGTGGATCCACGGCACGAAGCCGCCGACGAACATCAGCCAATGCGAACCGACGTCGACCGCTCGCGGCGCGTAGTCGTGCTCGAACAGCCAGATCTGGGCGCGCGAGCGCAGGTCGGCGCCGTCGGCGAGCGCGCCCCAGGCGGCGGCCAGCAGCTCGGCCAGCCACTGGTTGCAGTTCTGGTAGCGCAGGCTGAACGGGTAGGCGTCGGCGCTGTAGCGCGCGGCCAGCAGGCGCAGGGCGCGTGCGTTGTCGCGCGCGGCGCGGGCGAGTTCGGCGGCCTCGGCGCGCGGCAGCAGCACGATCGAGACGTAGCCCAGCGACGGGTCGTCGGTGCCGGACAGGAAGCCGGCCATGCCCTGGTCGTACAGCCGCGGTCGCCCTTCGTCGCAGGCGAAGTAGAGCTGGCGCACCGACCAGGCGCCGTCCGACTTCAGGCCCACGCCGGCGTGCGAGTAGCGGATGCGAAAGCGCTCCAGGTCGATGCCCGAGCGGGCGACCAGCGCCACCGTGCGTTGCGTGTCGTCCAGCTCGGCCTTGACGACCGCCGCGAAGCGCAGCAGCCGGTCCTGCTGCCGGGCGCTGAGCGGCCGCGTCTGGTCGCACAGCGGCGGCGAGGCGAGCGACGCGTGACCGGTGGCGGCCCAGGCCGCGAGGCCCGCGGCCAGCGCCAGCGCGCCCAGCCTCAACGCGTCACCGGTCGCGCCTGCAGCTCGCGCATCCAGTCGTCGGCCAGCGCCAGGAAGAACGGCTCGCGCGTGTCGGTGCGGGCGAACTCGATGCCGTAGGCGCGGTGCTTGGCCGACACGGTGTCGCCCGGCGCGAGCGGCCGCGCGCCGAGTGCCTGGCGCGGCAGGTCGAGCCACAGGCCGTCGTCCGCGGCCGGCGTAGCGACGGGCTGCAAGGTCAGGCGCAGCATGCCCGCGCGCCCGGGCAGTGCGGCGACCTCGACGATGCGGTAGTCGCCGTCGGCCACCTGGTCGTCGCGCCGCGAGCTGTTGCTCGACGCGTGCAGCGAATCGGACAGGCTGGCGCTCGACGCCGAGCCCGCGCTCGACGCCGACGAGGCCAGGCTGTCGGCCAGCGCCGGCAGCGCAGCGGCGAGCGACAGCGCGACGGCGCCCAGGCGCAGGGAAGTGGAGAAGGTCATCGGCACTCGCGAATGAAGCCGGCAGTGCGCCGTGCGCCGGAGGATAGCGCGGCTCTCGTCGACGCCGCGTGTCCGAACGTGAAGACCTACCGCCCGCGATCGCGACACGGCGGCGCCTTCCTGCGGCAGCGCTGCTAGCATCGTGGAAACGTTTCCGCGGAGGGCAGGGCAGGCGGCGCCGCAAGAGCGTCGGACGCCGGTCGGGCGCTCCGTGTCCAGCAGCCGTCGACGATGCCGCCGAACTCCGTCTTTCCTCCGGGTTTCCTCTGGGGTGCCGCCACCTCGGCCTACCAGGTCGAGGGCTCCCCGCTGGCCGACGGCGCGGGCCCGAGCATCTGGCACCGCTTCGCGCGCACGCCCGG
>JBLMVT010000221.1:0-4689 GCA_050256835.1 Betaproteobacteria bacterium
CCGCCGAGCTGGAACTGCTCGGCGTTGTCGAGGTTGGCGCTGGCGAGCTGGCCGCGCACGCTGCCGTACAGCAGCAGGCGGTTGTCGCGCAGGTTCTGCAGCCGCGTCAGCCCGAGGCCGACGGTCTGGAAACTCGCCGGCGTGTCGAACGACGCGCCCGGCGTGTCGTAGTGCAGGTGACCGCCGAGCCAGGTCAGCTCGTAGGTGTTGACGCCACCCGTGAGCCAGCTGTCACGCCAGTCGCCCGAGGTGCTCAGGTGCAGTTCGTCGATCGACTTGCGTCGCGACAGCCCGGTGGCCCCCTGCCGGTCGTCGAAACGCTTGAAGTCGAGCGAGGCCAGCCCGAACAGGTTGAGGTTGCGGCTGCGGATCACCGGATATAGGCCGAACGTCGTCAGCGTCTGCGAGTCGCCGTTGAGGTCGAGCGGCAGTTCGGCCTTGTCGAGCCGGTAGCGCACCACCGACAGCGAGGCACCGACCTTCAGCCCGTCGGAGCCGACCGGCGTGGTATAGCTGGCCAGCCCGAACAGCAGCCCGCCGGTGTGCGTGGCGAGCGCGTTGAAGACGAGCCCGTCGCCGTGGCCGGTCGGGCTGTTCATCTGTGCCAGGTAGCTGCCGCGGATCTCGCCCGAGTAGCGCGATCCGTGGCTGTCGACCTCGACGCGCTGCTCCCAGCGCCTGTCGGGCTGTGGCGTGACGACGATCGAAGCCGTGCCTGGCGTGCGGCCGGGGCGCAACTCGAAGCGCGCGGTCAGCCCGCGCAGGTCGTTGAGCAGGAAGACGACGCGCTCGACGTCGCGCACGCGCAGCACCGACCCAGGCACCAGCCGAGCGAGGTGGGCCTCTACGACCTCGCGCTTGACCGGGATCTTGTCCGACCACTCGAGGATGACCTGGTCGAGCCGGCCCTCCAGCACCGCGATGCGCACGATGCCGTTCCTCGGCTCCTGCTCCGGCAGGTAGGCGTAGCCGAGGTACAGCCCGAGCTCGCTCTGCAGGAAGCGCGTCACCGCGCTCGCCGCGTTGACCAGGTCCTCGTAGCTGCGCGCCTTGCCCACATAGGGCGCGGTGATGCGTGGCAGCGCGTCGCGCAGTTCCTTCGGCGCCGAGTCGTCGACCGCGAACGCGCTGACGTCGATCTGCATTTCCTGCATCGGCTTGCCCAGCTCGCGCGGTGGCGCGGGGCGCTCGGGCAACGTCGGCGCCGGCGGGACAGGCAGCTGCGGGCGCAACTGTTCCGGCGTGGGCACGGCGCCGGGCGGCGGCGTCTGCTGGGCGACCGCTGCGGCCGTCAATGCAAGCAGGGACAGCGCGGCGCATCGGGCGACCAGCGACCCGCGAAGTGGCGACACCGTTGGTCTCCCCCGTCGTTGGTTTGCGCGGTCGCGAGGCGCCGCCTTTTCTCCCCGGCCGGGAGCGTATCGTTACATGCGCAACTTGACTAGACGGCCGTGTCCTCGCCCACCGGAATCGGGGATCGAACCGCGGCGCTGGCAGCCGCCACTGTTCGATGCCAGCCGCCGAGGCTCAACCCAGGAGCTTCTCGGTGCTCTTCATCAGCGCTTCCAATTCGACGAAGTGCTTCTTGACGCCAGCCTCGTCCTTGAGATCGCCCTTCGTCTTGCTGGACAGGGTCTTCCACAGCGGTGCCACCGGCTTGAGTGCCGGCGCGAGAGGCACCCCCGCAGCGGCGGCCCTGACGAGCTGCCAGACCTTGGATTCGTACAGCTCCGGCGTGGGTTGCTTCTCGATGCTCTTCATCCCGGCCCGGACTTTCTGGATGCCGCCCTTGAGTACGGTCGCCGCCATGGCGAGCTTTGCCTCGACGTTCTTCTTGGCCTTCTCGAAGTCGGCGCTGGGGTCATAGCTCTTGATGGCTACCCCGAGGAAATCCGCGTCCTTGGCGATCTTCTCGACATGGGCGGTCGTGCTCGCGGGGATGAGCTTGTTCTTCTTGAAATCCGCAGCCGCCTTCTTGGCCACGTCGCGCAGCGCGTACAGCTCCTTGCGCACCGCCTCGGTCTTGGACAGTTCCGCCTTGCAGGCGGCCACTGCCGCGTTCAGCTCGTCCATGGACTTGTACGTCATGAGTGCATGGAGCTTCGCCTGGTCCAGCTTGTCGTACGCCGCCACGGCCTTGTTCATGGCCTCGCCGATGCCCGTCTTGCCTTTGAAGACCTTGGCGAACGTGCCCTTCTGCTTCTGCCAGTCGGCGTTCCTGAGATGTGCCGGGTACGCGGGAAAACTCATTGCTGTTCTCCATGTCATCAGTAACGGCGATCCGCGCCGTCGACGGACTACACGCAATCACGACGAGAGGATTGCGCCCGGCTATTCGAGCGACTTGAGCAGCGCCGCGAGCTCCGGGTCCATCTCGGCGTCGCCGCTCGCCGTTTCTTCGGCCGGCGCCTCCTCGCTCGCCGAGGCGTCGGCCGCGCCGGCGTCGTCGCCGCCCATGCCGGCCAGCAGCGCGTCGAGGTCGCCACTGTCGCCACCGCCTGCATCGTCGCCGGCGCCGGTTCCCTCTTCGGCGCCGTCGTCGGCCGCCTTCGCAGGCACGCTGGCCTTGGCCACGACCTTGCCGCCGATGCCGACCTCGATCTTCGTCGCGCCGCGCGAAGCCGCCGCCGGCACCTGGCCGGGCAGCGTCAGCGGCGTACCGTTGACCGCGTTCAGTCCGGCGAGCCGCACGTCGGGCTGGCCCTTGTGGCTCAGCAGCGCGATCAGGCCGCGGCGCGCCAGGGTCGCAGCCGCATCGACGCTCAGCTGGCGTTCGGTGCACGGCAGTGCCACCTGGTCGCCGTCGGCATCGACGACGTGGTGGAACGGCAACTCGCCCACCACCGGGTTCTTCGCACCGCCCGGCGCGGCGAGCAGGCTCGCCACCAGCAGCGCCGGGTGACCCCACAGCAGGGCGCCGAGGCCGGCGTCGTTGCTGAACTCCTCGAAGGCGAACGACGAGATCGGGTCGGTGCGCGCGCCATACGGGTAGCGCAGCATGAAGCGCGGCGTCGCGACCGCCAGGCGCCCCGCCTCGGGCAGCGAGCGCAGCGCGTGCCAGGCGTCGGCGACCAGCGGGTGCACGTCCCGCCTCGGGTCGGCGAAGGCGTCGGGCGCGATCGAGGTGACGAACGAGGCATCGGCCTGCGCCGCGATCCTGGCCATGCGGCCGAGCAGTTCGGCGTGCGGCGGCGTCGCCTCGAACTGGTACAGGCCGCAGACCAGCGCGTAGCCGCCGTTCTTCTCCTTGGCCGGCTGCTCGACCAGCAGCCGGTACAGCGCGCTGTCGCCGAGGTCGGCTGCGGCGCCGAGGTCGGCGGCGAATTCCTCGGCCGACAGGTCGACCAGGTGCACCTGCAGCGCGGGGCCGGTCTCGAGCCGGCGCAACAGGAAGTCGACGCCGCGCCACAGCGCCTCCAGGTTCTTGAACTCGCCGTGATGGAGCAGCGCGCGCATCGCGTCGGTGAGCGCCTTGTCGACGCTCGCCACCAGCGCGTCCTTCTTCGGATCGGGCGCGGGCACGACGAACGGCGCGACCACCTCGCGCAGCAACGCGTCGACCGGCGTGTCGGGGGCGGCGATCACCGCCGGGCGGCCGACCAGGCGTGCGAAATCGTCGAGCTTGACGTTGGCCGCCGGCGCCCCGCCGCGCGTGCGCGCCTTGCGCGCCAGCGTCGACGCGCGCTGCTTGCGCCCGCCGCCCGACCATGACTGAACCTTCGCCGCGGCCTTGGCGAAGGTGGCGCTGTTGCCGAGCTGCTGGCGCAGCGACGCCAACGCGGCGAAGACGCCGACGTTGCGGTACAGCTCGTCGGGATGGAACGCCTCCAGTTCGGCGAAACGCATCTCGACGCCGGCGCCGGCCGCGCCGAGCGGAAGGGTCAGCGAGACGTCGAGCCGGTCGAGCGCGGCGTCGAGCGAATCGAACTCGACCGCGATCGGCTTGCGCGCGCCCAGGTCGGCGCCGGCGTCGAGCCGGCCGCGCGCGGCGCCCGCACCGAAGTCTCCGAGCAGCGCGATGCGCACCGGGCGCTTGGGGTTCCAGCTCGGCGCGGCGCGCTCGAGTTGGCCGAAGTCGGGGGTCCAGTCGCTCACGATGCCTCCGCTCAGTTGACGGTCCGCACGTCGAACAGCGCGGCCCCGTATTCGTCGGTGCAGCCCGGCGCGCATTCGACGCGGCCCGCGAACACCGAGCCCGGCCCGGTGTACTGGTGCGCCGCCGCCTCGGCGGCGGCGTGCGGGAACTCGCCGAAGCCACCGTCGAAGGTGATGCCGGTCGCGCCGAAGTCGCGCGGCTCCTTCGAGACGATCACCAGGTAGTGGTCGGTACCGGCGGGACCGGCGATGTCCATCGGCCAGCTCGCCTGCGGCAGGGTCAGCTCCTGCCCCGCGCGGACCCGGTTGTCGGGCGCGATCTTGTTCGGGAACAGCCGCATGAAGGTGCCGTCGGCCGACAGCAGCAGCACGTAGGCATGCCCGGCACGTGCCGTCTTCAGCGTGAAGGAGAGCCGGTCCTTGCCGATCCGGAAGGCCGGCTTGGCCGGCGCCGCCTCGACGCCGAAGCCCGGCGTCTGCGCGGCGACGATGCGGCGCATCTCGTCGAGCGGGTCGAACTTTGCGGCCACGGGCGGCGCAGGCGGAGCCGTCGGCGCCGCGGGTGGGGCCGCGGCCACGGCCGCACTCGCGGGC
>JBLMVT010000222.1:0-8677 GCA_050256835.1 Betaproteobacteria bacterium
GTCTGCCGACGAGGTGATCGAGTTCGGCGCGCGCCGCGTCGTGCTTGCCACCGGGTCGCGCTGGCGCACCGACGGTGTCGGTCCGGCGACGCCGCACGGCATCGAAGGACTGGGCGAGGGCGTCGCCGCCGGCATCGTGCTTTCGCCGGAGGAGACCGTCGCGCGCGTGCTGTCGGGCGATGGTCCGGCGGGGCCGGCGGTCGTCTGGGACGACGACCATGGCCACGTCGGCCATGCAGTGGCCGAGCGGCTGCGCGCGCACGGCCTCGAGGTGACGCTGGTCACGCCGCTGGCCGAGGTCTCGCAGTGGTCGTACTACACGCTCGAGCTGAAGCGGATCGAGGAGCGGCTGGCGGGCGCCGGCATCCGCTGCCTGACGAAAACCCGGGTCGTCCGCATCGGCGGCCCTCGTGTCGCCCTTGCCGGAGCGCATGCGCCGGCCTCTCTCGACGTGGCCTGCTTCGTGCCGGTGACGCTGCGCCGGCCCGACGACGCGCTGTGGCAGGCGCTCGCCGCACGCGCAGCCGAATGGCGCGACGCCGGCATCGTGTCGGTCGAGCCGATCGGCGACGCCGTCGCGCCCGGCACCGTCGCCGCGGCGGTGTACGCCGGCGCGCAGGCCGCACGCGACCTCGGCACCGAGAACGCCGGCGGGTTCAGGCGCGAGCGGGTGATGCTGTGAGCGGCGCCGGTCAGCGCCGCGGCCAGTGCAGCAGCGGCCCGATCGCGTCGAGCGTGTTCTTCAGCACCAGACCGAGTTCGGTGTCGCCTTCCATCACCAGCGCGCGTTCGAAGAACAGGCGATCGGCGTCGTCCTCGCCGCGCAGCAGGCGCAGGTAGCTCGACGCCGGCGCGACGATGCGCAGCGCGGTCGTGCTGCCGCGCGGCGCGACGCGAAACCCGCGCTCGCCGATCTCGAGCCGCACGCGCAGGCCGAGATCGCTGGCCAGCACCTCGACGGCATGGCCGGCGAGCGCCGCGCGTGCGTCGGCGGGCAGGCGCGGCAGCAGCAGCCGGTCGAGCACGCGGGCCAGCACGAACGACGGCGGTTCGATCGGCAGCCGCTCGACGACGCGGCGCATGCGGTCGCGCGCCGCGTCGAGCCAGGGCGGCAGCGTCGTGCGCCGCTCGCCGTTCGGGACGTTCATGCGCCGGCCCACTCCAGCCCGGGGCGCGCGTGCGCGAAGCCGTTGGCCAGCCCGCCGGGCAGCGCCAGCGCGTGCAGGGCGCGTTCGCCCTCGCGGACGTCGGCGCCGCGGTTCATGACCGCGTCGAACACATCGATCACCTCGGCGAAGCGCTCGGCGCACGGCGACAGCCGCAGCGCCGACACGCCGGCCGCGGCCAGGGCCGGCCGGTCGCCGACCAGGCAGTGCTGCGCCGCCGACTGCGTCTGCGTTCCGTTGAGCACGAGGAAGGGCTGGCCTTCGCTGCTGGCGAGCAGCAGGCCGTCCGGGTCCTCGATGCAGCGGAATTCGCAGGAGTCCTTCGACAGCCGGTGATGGCGAGCGGTGAAGCAGCGCGCCGAGAACGCCAGCGGCAGGCGGCCGAAGGCGTAGACCTCGGTCGGCACCGGCGCACCGTCGGCGCCGCGCACCGGATCGGCCGCGGGATTGACGTGCGCCACGGTGTCGATCGACAGCTCGGCCGGCGCGACCCAGTGCGCGGCGCCGAAGCGCGCGTATTCCTCGAGCGCGGGCCGGCTGTAGACGTTGACGTGCGGACCGATGACGAACGGCACGCGCCGCGCCGCCAGCCGGTGTACGGCGGCGACGTCGCCGGCCTCGACCGCGAATTCGTCCTGCTCGGCGAGGCGGCGCACGCCGCGCAGGTCGGACTCCGACTCGAGCAGCGCCTGGCTGGCCAGCCGCACCCGCTTGCCCGCGGCGCGCAGCTCGCGGCCGATCGCGAGCCAGTCGTCGGGCTTCATCTCGTGGCGGCGCGAGCACACCACCTCGCCGAGCACGACCGTGTCGGCGGCGGACGCGGCGACGGCGTCGTAGAAGTCGAGCAGCCGCTGGCGCGGCCAGTACGTCAGCACCGGGCCGACGACGAGCGAGAAGCGATCGGTGATGGCGGGCTCCTTCAGCGCCACGGCCGGTCGTAGGCGCCCAGCGTGTGCTGCTGCCCCTCGGCGTAGCGGCCGAGCGTCGCGGTCCAGTCGGGCTGCACGGCGTAGCGCGCCGGCTGTGCGGCGCAGCGGTCGATCGCCGCGCGCCACACGCGAGTTACCTGCTCGACGTAGGCGACGCTGCGCTGCCGCCCCTCGATCTTGATCGCCGCCACGCCGGCGGCCATCAGCTCGGGCAGGATCGCCAGCGTGTTCAGGCTGGTCGGCTCCTCGAGCGCGTAGTCGCGCTGGCCGCCGACGTCGAAGCGGCCCTTGCACAGCGTCGGGTAGCCGCGCGGCTCGTCCGGGCCGTAGCGGTCGATCAGCACGCCGTTCAGCCGCGCCTCGACGCCGGCCGGCGTGTCGTGCCAGCGCACCGCCGACGCCGGCGAGCACACGCCGGCGTTGTTCGGCGACTGACCGGTGGCCCAGGACGACAACGCGCAGCGGCCCTCGACCATCACGCACAGGCTGCCGAAGCCGAACACCTCGATCTCGACCGTGGCGTGGCGCAGCACGTGCGCCACCTGCGACAGCGTGAGCACGCGCGGCAGCACGGCGCGTGCGATGCCGTAGTGTTCTCGGTAGAAGTCGATCGCGTCGTGGCTGGTGGCCGACGCCTGCACCGACAGGTGCAGCCGCAGCCCGGGGTGCTCGCGCCGGCAGTGCGCCATGACCGCGATGTCGGCCACGATCAGCGCGTCGGCGCCCGCCGCGACCGCGGCGTCGACGGCGCGCCACCACGGCGACGGGTCGCGCGCGTCGGCGTAGGTGTTGAGCGCCATCAGCACCTGACGCCCGCGCGCGTGCGCGTAGGCGACGCCCTGGCGCGTCTGCGCCAGGTCGAAATTCAGGCCGGCGAAGTTGCGCGCGTTGGTCGCGTCCTTCAGGCCCATGTAGACGGCGTCGGCGCCGGCGTCGACGGCGGCCTCGAGCGCGCGCAGCGAGCCGGCCGGGCAGACGAGGTGCGGCTTGCGCGGGGCGGTGGGCGCCATCACGCGAACGCCAGCGCAGCCTCGGCGGGCGTGCTTGCGGCCGGCCCGAGCTGCCTTTGCAGCGCGACCACGCCGCCGACGACGATCAGCGAGGGCGAGCGCACGTCGGCTGCCTGTGCCAGCGCAGGCAGGGTGCACAGGGTCCCGACCAGCGTGCGCTGCCCGGGCAGCGTCGCGCGTTCGATCACCGCGGCCGGCGTCGCGGCGGGCAGGCCGTGGTGGATCAGCCGCGCGGCGAGGATCGGCAGCGTGGCCAGCCCCATGTAGACGACCAGTGTCTGCCCGGGGCGCGCCAGTGTCGGCCAGTCGAGCGCCAGCGGGTCGTCGGTGCCCGCGCGCAGGTGGCCGGTGACCCAGACGACGCGCGCCGCGTGGTCGCGATGGGTGAGCGGGATGCCGGCCGCGGCCGCCGCGCCCTGCGCCGCGCTGATGCCGGGGACGACCTCGAACGGCACGCCGGCGGCGGCCAGCGCCTCGGCTTCCTCGCCGCCGCGGCCGAACACGTACGGGTCGCCGCCCTTGAGCCGCAGCACCGGCCGGCCGCTCCTGGCCAGCCCGACCATCAGTTCGATGATCGCGCCCTGCGGCAGCGTGTGGCGTGCACTTTCCTTGCCGACGTCGATGCGATCGGCGTCGGGCGGGATCAGCGCGAGCACGGCGTCGGACACCAGGTGGTCGTAGAGCACGGTGCGCGCCGCGGCGATCGCCCGCGCCGCCTTCAGCGTCAGCAGCTCGGGGTCGCCGGGACCGGCGCCGACCAGCATGACCTTGGCCGGCGCGCGGTCCGGCGGTCCGAAGTGACGCGCCTGCTCGAGTTGGCTCATGACGCCGATGTTCCGGGCGATGACCGCTTGCTGCCTTGAACTGCGTCAAGGCCGCGCCGCCGCGCCGTGCCGAGGATGCGTCAGGGCGGAACCCGCCCGGCGTGTGGCCGAACGAGATGCGTGGCCGAGGACGGACGATGAACAAGCTGCTGGCGAGCCTGGTGATCCTGCTGTGCGGTGCGGGCGGCGCGACCTGCGCCTGGTCGCAGATGGCGCCGCCGGAGCCCGTCGGGCGGCCGGCCTCGACACCGCCGCGCGTGCCGCCGGCGCGCCCGCCGCTGCCGCCGACGCTGGCCGACGGCCCCGGCGGCGCGAGCATCGCCGAGCCGCGCCCGCAGGTCACCGTGCCCTTGAAGCGCCACGCCAAGCCGACGCGCACCGACCCGCTGGTCAAGCGCCCCAGGCCCGCCGCCGCTCCGGATTCCCCGCGCAACCTGCAGCCCGCGCAGCGCAATGCCTGCCTGCAGCGCGCCGGCGCCGCATCCGCCGCACGCTAGTCCGAAGCCCGACTGCGCGCGCGGGCGCCGGCGTCTCGGCGCATGACCGCCGTCATGGCGAAGCGGCGACCGCGTGATCCCTTGAACTGCGTCAAGGCTCGCGTGCTGCGGTGCGGCGAATATCCCGGCGATCAGTAGGGACAGCTACCAAGGGAGATCGCATGAAGACACCGCACTTGGCGCGCGCCGCCGCCGCCGCTCTGTTCGCCATCGGCGCGCTCGCCGCCCACGCCCAGCAGCAACCGCCGCAGCAAGGCGCAGCCGCGAGCGCCCCGCAGGACGGGCACGACGTGACGCAGCCCGAGATCAACTACCAGGCCGGCACCTCGCCGCTCGGGCAGGAACCGATGTACCAGAGCACGAACCCGAAGGCCCCGCCGATGACGCAGGCCGAGTTCGACTTCGCGCGCAAGACCTACTTCGAGCGCTGCGCCGGCTGCCACGGCGTACTGCGCAAGGGCGCCACCGGCAAGCCGCTGACGCCCGACATCACGCTCGGCAAGGGCACCGACTACCTCAAGGTCTTCATCTCCTACGGCTCGCCGGCCGGCATGCCCAACTGGCTGACCTCGGGCGAGCTCAGCGAGAAGACGGTCGACATCATGGCGCGCTACGTGCAGCAGGACCCGCCCCAGCCGCCCGAGTGGGGCATGGAGCAGATGAAGTCGACCTGGAAGGTCATCGTCCCGCCCGAGAAGCGGCCGACGAGGAAGATGAACAACTACAACATCGACAACATCTTCTCGACCACGCTGCGCGATGCCGGCCAGGTGGCGCTGATCGACGGCGACAGCAAGCAGATCATCGGCGTCATCAAGACCGGCTACGCGGTGCACATCTCGCGCCTGTCGGCCTCCGGCCGCTACCTGTTCGTGATCGGCCGCGACGCCAAGGTCAACATGATCGACCTGTGGATGGAGCATCCCGACAACGTGGCCGAGATCCGCATCGGCCTGGAGGCGCGTTCGGTCGACACCAGCAAGTACAAGGGCAAGGAAGGCGACTACACCGACAAGCTCGCCATCGCCGGCGCCTACTGGCCGCCGCAGTACGTGATCATGAAGGGCGACACGCTCGAGCCGCTGAAGATCGTCGGCACGCGCGGCATGACGGTCGGCAAGCAGGAGTACCACCCCGAGCCGCGCGTCGCCTCGATCGTCGCCAGCCACTACAAGCCCGAGTTCCTCGTCAACGTCAAGGAGACCGGCAAGACGCTGCTGGTCGACTACTCCGATCTCGACGCGCTCAAGGTCACCGAGATCGGATCGGCGCCCTTCCTGCACGACGGCGGCTGGGACTCGACCAAGCGCTACTTCATGGTGGCGGCCAACCAGAGCAACAAGATCTCGGTGATCGACTCCAAGGAAGACAAGCTCGCCGCGATCGTCGACGTGAGCAAGATCCCGCACCCGGGCCGCGGCGCCAACTTCGTGCACCCGAAGTTCGGTCCGGTATGGGCGACCAGCCACCTCGGCGACGAGGCGGTCTCGCTGATCGGCACCGACCCGAAGGGCCACAAGCAGTACGCGTTCAAGGAGGTGCTGCAGGTCAAGGGGCAGGGCGGCGGTTCGCTGTTCATCAAGAGCCACCCGAAGTCGCAGCACCTTTACGTCGACACGCCACTCAACCCCGATCCGAAGCTGTCGCAGACGGTCGCGGTGTTCGACATCAAGAACCTCGATAAGGGCTACCAGGTGCTGCCGATCGCCGAGTGGGCAGGGCTGAAGGACGGCGGCGCGATGCGCGTCGTGCAGCCCGAATACAACAAGGCCGGCGACGAGGTCTGGTTCGCCGTCTGGTCGGCCAAGGACAAGCAGAGCGCGCTGGTCGTCGTCGACGACAAGACGCTCAAGCTGAAGAACGTGATCAAGGACCCGCGCCTGATCACGCCGACCGGCCACTTCAACGTCTACAACACGCAGCACGACGTGTACTGAGGACCCACGATGATGAAGAAGACGTTGCTGCTCGCTGCGGGGCTCGGCCTCGCGACCGGCACGGCCTTCGCCGGCAACCCCGACGAGGCGATGACGAAAGCCGGCTGCCTGGCCTGCCACTCCAAGGACAAGAAGGTCGTCGGACCGGCGTTCAAGGAGATCGCGGCCAAGTACAAGGGCCAGGACGTGACCGGCAAGCTGGTCGAGAAGGTGCGCAAGGGCGGCTCGGGCAGTTTCGGCCCGATCCCGATGTCGCCCAACGGCCCCGACAAGATCGGCGACGCCGACCTGAAGGAAGTCGTCGAGTCGATCCTGAAGAGCTGACGAGGGTGGAGACCGGACCCGCGCTCGCCGCCGCCGCAGGTGCCTTCCTGGTCATCTGCAGTGGCGCGAGCGCGGGCGAAGTCGTCCCGGCCGCGGCGCGCCAGCAGGCGCTGGTGCACATGGTGCGACAGGATTGCGGCTCGTGCCACGGCATGCGGCTGACCGGCGGCCTCGGCCCCGCCTTGACGCGCGAGGCGCTGGCCGACCGACCGCTGGAGAGCCTGGTCGCGACCACGCTGCATGGCCGCCCCGGCACGCCGATGCCGGGCTGGTCGTCGATGCTGAGCGAGGCCGAGGCGCGCTGGATCGCGCGGCAGCTGCAGGCCGGCTTCCCGGACGAGGCGAAGGCGGCGGCGAAGTGATGCGACGCGCTCGCACCCTGTGGGTCGCGGCCCTGGCGGCACTGCTGGCCGCCTGCGCCGGTGCACCGGCCTCGCCCGACGGCAGCGGCGACCTCGGCGTCGTCGTCGGCCGTGGCAGCGGCACGCTCACCGTCGTCAACACGACGTCCAAGCGCTCGCTCGGCGCGATCGAGGGGTTGGGCGACCTGTCGCACGCCTCGGTCGTCTATTCGCGCGACGGCGGCCACGGCTACGTGTTCGGCCGCGACGGCGCACTCACCAAGGTCAACCTGCTGGCGCGGCGCATCGAGGCGCGCGTGGCGCAGGCCGGCAACTCGATCGGCGGCGCGATCTCGCAGGATGGCACGCTGGTCGCCGCGCAGAACTACGAACCGGGCGGCATCAAGGTGTTCGACGCGAAAACGCTGGCGCTGGTCGCCGACATTCCGGCGACCTACGACGTGCCCGGGCAGGGCACGAAGCGTTCGCGCGTCGTCGGGCTGGCCGAGCTGCCGGGCCGGCGCTTCGTCTATTCGCTGTTCGACGCCGACCAGATCTGGATCGCCGACCTGACCGGCGCGACGCCGAAGATCACGAAGTTCGAGCAGGTGGGCCACCAGCCGTACGACGCGCTGGTCACTCCCGACGGCCGCTACTACATCGCCGGGCTGTTCGGCGAGGATGGGCTGGCGCTGATCGACCTGTGGGCGAAGGAGCCGCGGGTGCGTCGCATCCTCGCCGGCTACGGGCGCGGCGAGCAGAAGCTGCCGGTGTTCAAGATGCCGCACCTGCGCGGCTGGGCGATCGCCGGGCGCCAGGCCTGGCTGCCGGCGATCGGGCGCCACGAGGTGCTGGTGGTCGACACCGAGAGCTGGCAGGAAGTGGCGCGCGTGCCGGTCGCCGGGCAGCCGGTGTTCGTGATGGCGCAGCCCGACGGCCGCCAGGTGTGGGTCAACTTCGCCGTGCCCGACTACCACCGCGTGCAGGTGATCGACACGCAGACCAGGCAGGTGGTGCGCACGCTCGAGCCCGGCGAGGCGGTGCTGCACCTCGAGTTCACGCCGCGCGGCGAGGCGGTCTGGATCTCCTCGCGCGACGCCAACCGCGTGTCGGTCATCGACACGGCGAGCTTCGCCACTCTGGCGACACTGCCGGTCGAGGCGCCGAGCGGCATCTTCTTCACCAGCCGCGCCACGCGGTTGGGCCTCTAGATGGACGCACCCTCGGCATTGTGCGAGCCGGTCGCGCCGGCGCGCTTGTTCAACGACTGGCAGCGCGCGCTGCCGCTGGTGCCGCGGCCGTTCGACGCGATCGGCAGGCCGCACGGGCTCGACGGCGTCGCGGTGCGCCGGCTGCTGCGCGAGGGCATCGCGCGCGGCGAGGTGAGCCGCGTCGGGGCGGTGTTCGGCATCGGCGCCGGCGGCGTTGCCACGCTGGCCGCATTGCGGGTGCCGCCGGCGCGGCTCGATGACGTCGCCGCCCTCGTCAGGGCCGAGCCCGGCGTCAGTCACAACTACGCGCGCGAGCACGACTGGAACCTGTGGTTCGTCGCCAGCGCACCCGACGCCGCCGCGCTCGATGCGACGCTCGCGCGCATCGAGCGGGCGACCGGGCTGGCGCCGTTGCGCCTGCCGATGCGTCGCGCCTAC
>JBLMVT010000223.1:0-9977 GCA_050256835.1 Betaproteobacteria bacterium
GGCGAGGGTACGGAGCCGTCGCCGGCGGCGAGGAAGCGACGCCGGCGGCGCCGCAAGCCGGCGACCAGCGAAGCCGCGACCGATGGCGGCGCATGACCGGCTGCCGGCGCCGGTGCGCGCTTTCGTCGGCCTGGGCGCCAACGTCGGCGACACGCGACGCACGCTCGAGGCGGCGCTGCGCTCGCTGGCCGTGCTGCCGCTGACGACGCTGGAACGCCGCTCGTCGTGGTGGCGCAGCGCGCCGATCGATGCCGGCGGCCCCGACTACGTCAACGCCGTGGCCGAGCTGTCGACCGAACTGGGCGCCGCCGATCTGCTCGGCCACCTGCTCGATATCGAGCGCCTGCACGGCCGCGAGCGGCCGTACCGCAATGCGCCGCGAACGCTCGACCTCGACCTGCTGCTGTACGGCGACGCGCGCATCGACACGCCGAGCCTGACCGTGCCGCACCCGCGGATGCACGAGCGTGCCTTCGTGCTGGCGCCGCTGGCCGAGGTGTGGCCTGCGCTCGAGGTGCCGGGTCGCGGGCGCGTCGATGCGCTGCTCGCGGGCGTCGCCGACCAGCGCGTCGAGCGACTGAGCGACGGCGCGGCCTGAACCGTCTTCGGCCGGCGCGCGCCGCGGCTACACTTGCCCGGCTGTTCGACCCATGCCGCGCCGGCCCCGCCCACGGCCCGCGCCCGACCCCCAACACCCGGAGACCGACATGCTGTTTGGCAAGCTGTTGCCGCGTGAAGGCAACTTTTTCGAGCTGTTCGACCAGCACGGCGAATACATCGCGCAGGGCGCGCGCGCCTTCATCGCGATGATCCAGAACTACGCCGACCCGGCGCTGCGCGAGAAGTACGCCAACGAGGTCGGCCACGCGGAGCGCCAGGCCGACCGCATCACCGCCGAGGTCAACCGGCTGCTGCACAAGACCTTCATCACGCCGATCGACCGCGAGCAGATCCACGGGCTGATCAACGCGATGGACGACATCCTCGACCTGTTGCAGGACGCCTCGGAGACGATGTCGCTGTACGACGTGCACACGATGACCGAGGACATCCTGCGGCTGGGCGACCTGTCGGCCAAGTGCTGCGAGCGCGTGCAGCACGCCGTCTCGCTGCTGCCCAAGCTGTCCGAGCACGCCACCGCGGACAACGCGATCAAGACCTGCGAGGAGATCGACCGGCTCGAGTCGGATGCCGACCGCGTCATGCGCTCGGCGATGTCCAAGCTGTTCCGCGAGGAGACCGACGTGCGCGAGCTGATCAAGCTGAAGACGATCTACGAGCAGCTCGAGGCGATCTCCGACCGCTGCGAGGATGTCGCCAACCTGATCGAGGGCGTGGTCCTCGAGAACTCGTAGGAGCGGCCGGCGATGCAGGCCGTGCCGGTCGAGTTCTGGGTGCTCGCGATGCTGGTCGGGCTCGCACTCGCGTTCGACTTCATGAACGGCTTCCACGACGCGGCGAACTCGATCGCCACCGTCGTCTCGACCGGCGTGCTCAAGCCACAGCAGGCGGTCGCCTTCGCCACCGTCTTCAACGTGGTGGCGATCTTCGTGTTCCACCTCAAGGTGGCATCGACGGTCGGCAAGGGCATCGCCATGCCGGAGGTGGTCGACCACCACGTGGTGTTCGGCGCGCTGGTCGGCGCCATCGTCTGGAACATCATCACCTGGTGGTACGGCATCCCGTCCAGCTCGTCGCACGCGCTGATCGGCGGCATCGTCGGCGCGGTGATCGTCAAGGCCGGCGCCGGCGCGTTGATCGGCGCGGGCGTGTGGAAGACGGTGCTGTTCATCTTCGCCTCGCCGCTGCTCGGCTACCTGCTCGCCTCGGCGATGATGATCGGCATGTCGTGGCTGTTCAGGCGCACCTCGCCGCTGCGCGTCGACAACCTGTTTCGCCGCGCCCAGCTCGTCTCGGCCGGGCTGTACAGCCTGGGCCACGGCGGCAACGACGCGCAGAAGACGATCGGCATCATCTGGATGCTGCTGATTGCCTCGGGCCACGCCACGCCCGAAGGCCCGCCGTACTGGGTGATCTGGGCCTGCTACCTGGCGATCGGCTTGGGCACGCTGTTCGGCGGCTGGCGCATCGTGCGCACGATGGGCCAGCGGCTGACCAAGCTCAAGCCGTTCGGCGGCTTCTGCGCCGAGACCGGCGGCGCGATGACGCTGTTCATCGCCAGTTTCATGGGCGTGCCGGTGTCGACCACGCACACCATCACCGGCGCGATCGTCGGCGTCGGCTCGGTGCGCCGTGCTTCGGCGGTGCGCTGGGCCATCGCCGGCAACATCGTCTGGGCCTGGATCTTCACCATCCCGGCGGCGGCGTTCGTTGCCGGCGTCGCCTACTGGGCCAGCCTGGCCACGTTCCGCTAGCTCGCGCCCTGCGCCGCCTGGTATTCGAAGTAGCGCTGCGCGCAGAAGGCCAGCGTCGCCATCAGCACGCCGCCGCCGACCGCCAGCGCGAGCACGACGGCGATCACGACCGCCCAGCCTGCCGGGCGTGGCGGGCCTTCGGGATCGAATCGCGCGTGCCACTTCTCGTCCGGCGTCAGACCGTAGACGATGGCGACGAGCATTGTGCCGGCGAGCATCAACCCGAGCAGCGGAATCAGCAGCCAGGCCATCCGGTCGTCCTGGCCGAGGCTGCGCATGCGCAGGACGCCGTACAGGCCGAGCAGCGTCGGCCACGGGAACCACCAGGCCCAGCGGTCGCGCCAGCCGTAGAGGTAGACGCGGTGCAGCCCGAGGCTGCCGCCGAGCAGGGCGATCCACGCGGCGAGGGTCTTCGAGCGGCCGGGTCGCGGCGGCGTCATGGCTGTTCCTGCGTTGGCGGCGCCGTGGCGCCGAGGCCGAGCACGCGCTGCATCAGCACGACGTCGAGCCAGCGGTCGAACTTCCAGCCGCTCGCCGCGAGCACACCGGTGTGGCGAAAGCCGAGCGCGGCGTGCAGGCCGATCGAGCCGGCGTTGGCCGCATCGCCGATCACCGCCAGCATCTGGCGCGCACCCAGCGCGGTGCAGCGCGCCAGCAGTTCGGCCAGCAGCAGCCGGCCGACGCCTCGTCCCTGCGCCTCGGGCGCGACGTAGATCGAGTCCTCGAGGCAGTAGCGGTAGGCCGGGCGCGGGCGGAAGTGGTTGGCGTAGGCGTAGCCGACGACGGCGCCGGCCCGCTCGGCGACCAGCCAGGGCAGGCCCTTGCCGGTCACGTCGTCGCGGCGGCGCGCGATCTCGGCGGCGTCGGGCGGCTCCAACTCGAACGTGCCGGCGCCGTGCACGACATGATGCGCGTAGATGGCGGCAATCGCCGGCACGTCGGCGGCGTCGCTGGGGCGCAGGAGGAGGGGGTGGATCGGCATGGCGCGCTTGGACAGGCAAGCTGGCGAGCGGCGAAGTTTATAATCGCGCGCTTCGATGACGGCCGGCCGCCCGAGCGCCCGGCGTATCTACGACATCGACTGCCGGCCGGGCGCCTGCCCGGTCCTTTCGGCTCACTGCGCTCGCGTGTCTCCTGGTGCGGTGGCCCGGTTTCGTTGCTGGGAACATTGACATCATGGTGGTGATCCGACTCGCCCGCGGCGGCGCCAAGAAGCGCCCCTTCTTCAACATCGTCGTCGCCGATTCGCGCAACCGGCGCGACGGCCGCTTCATCGAGAAGCTGGGCTTCTACAACCCGGTCGCCGCCGGCGCCGAGCAGGGCCTGCGCGTCGCGACCGACCGCGTCGCGCACTGGACGGCGCAGGGCGCGCAGCTCTCGCCGACCGTGGCGCGCCTGGTCGCGCAGGCGGCCAAGGCCACGACGGCCTGACCCCGTCGCCGGTGGCCGCTCGCCAGACCCCGTCGGTCGCGGCGGTCGAGCCGCCCTGGCCCGACGACGCGGTGGAAGTCGGCCGCATCGTCGATGCCTGGGGCGTCAAGGGCTGGATCAAGGTCGAGGCCTGGTCGCACGACCCGCAGGCGCTGCTCGCCTCGAAGCACTGGTTCCTGATGCCGCCCGGCCCGGTGCCCGTGGCACCGCTGCCGCCGCTGCTGCACGTGACGCAGTCGCGCGTGCACGCCGGTCACGTCGTCGCCGCCGCGCGTGAACTGACCGACCGCAGCTCTGCGGAGGCGCTGCGCGGCGCGCGCGTGCACGTCTCGCGCGCCGCCTTCCCGGCGCCGGCGCGCGACGAGTTCTACTGGCACGACCTGATCGGCCTGGCGGTCGTCAACCGCGACGGCACCGAACTCGGTCGGATCGACGGCCTGCTCGAGACCGGTGCGCACGACGTGCTGCGCGTGTACGCCGCCGACGGCACCGAGCGGCTCATCCCCTTCGTCGCCGCCTACGTCGACGACATCGACCTCGCGGCGCGGCGCGTGCGCGTCGACTGGGGCCTCGACTACTGAAGGGTGCGCGACGCATGCGCCTGGATGTCATCACGCTGTTCCCGGAGCTGTTCGCGCCGCACCTCGAGCACGGCATCACGCGACGCGCCTTCGAGCTGCGCGACGGTGCGCCGGCGCCGGTCGAGCTGCGCCTGTGGCCGCTGCGCGAGTTCGCCGCCGACGCCTACCGTCGCGTCGACGACCGCCCGTACGGCGGCGGACCGGGCATGGTGCTGATGGCCGAGCCCTTGCTGCGCGCGCTCGCCGCGGTGCGCGCGGCGCGGCCGGCTTCCGCCGACGCGCCGGTGCTGCTGTTCACGCCGACCGGCCGCGTGCTCGACCAGGCGCTGGTGCGCGAGCTGGCGGCCGGTCCGGGAGCCGTGCTGGTGTGCGGTCGCTACGAGGGAGTCGACCAGCGCTTCGTCGACACCGAGGTCGACCTCGAGGTGAGCCTGGGCGACTTCGTGCTCTCGGGCGGCGAGCTGCCGGCGCTGGCGCTGATCGACGCCGTCGCGCGGTTGCAGGCCGGCGTGCTCGGCGATGCGCAGTCGCACGCGCAGGACAGCTTTTCCGACGGCCTGCTCGAGGGCCCGCACTACACGCGGCCGGAGGTCCTGGAGAGCGCGGCCGGCGCGTTGCCGGTGCCGCCGGTGCTGCTGTCGGGCCACCATGGCGACATCGCGCGCTGGCGGCGCGAACGCTCGCTGGCCCTCACGCTGGCGCGCCGGCCCGAGCTGATCGACGCGGCGCGGGCAGCCGGCCGGCTGTCGGGCGCGGACGAGCAGTTCCTCGCCGGCCTGCGGCTATAATCGCGTGCTTTCCGATCCTCTGCCCGGCAGAGGCGGCCGCGACGCCGCCGCCTCGACAAACAGCGCGCGGGCACGATCACAGCAGGAGCACCCCTTGGACCTGATCCAGACCCTCGAGCGGGAAGAGATCGCCCGCCTCGGCAAGACCGTGCCCGCGTTCGCGCCGGGCGATACGGTGATCGTCAGCGTCAACGTCGTCGAGGGCACGCGCAAGCGCGTGCAGGCCTACGAGGGCGTGGTCATCGCCAAGCGCAACCGTGGGCTCAACTCGAGCTTCATCGTGCGCAAGATCTCCAGCGGCGAAGGCGTCGAGCGTACCTTCCAGCTGTACAGCCCGCTGATCGCCTCGATCGAGGTGAAGCGCCGCGGCGACGTGCGCCGCGCCAAGCTGTATTTCTTGCGCCAGCGCTCCGGCAAGTCGGCGCGCATCAAGGAGAAGTTGGCCTGACCGTGCCGGTCAGCCCGCGGCTGCGCCGCGGGTCGCGCGCAGCGCGAAACCAACTTCCGACGCGCCTGGCGTAGCCGGGCGCATCACAAGCTCGCCCGCGCGCTCGTTCCTTCACCGTGTCGCGCCTTCCCATCCTCGACCCCGAGGCCGTGCCGGTCGTCGGGCGCGACGCGCACCTGCCGCCGGTGCCTGCCGAGCGGCTGACCGCCGCCGCGCTGCGCGCGCGCTTCGCCGCACCGCCCGCCTGGCAGCTCGAGATCCCCGGCGACGGCCGGCTGTTCGAGCGCGAGCCGGCGCACGCCTCGGTGCTGGTGCCGCTGGTGATGCGCGAGGGCGGCCTGCAGCTGTTGCTGACGCGGCGCACCGAGCACCTGCGCGACCACGCCGGGCAGATCAGCTTCCCGGGCGGTCGCGTCGAGGAGGCCGACCTCGGCCCGGTCGCCACCGCGCTGCGCGAGGCCGAGGAGGAGATCGGCCTACCGCACGACCACGTCGAAGTGATCGGCACGCTGCCGCGCTACACGACGGTGACGGCCTTCGTCGTCACGCCGGTGGTGGCGCTGGTGCGGCCCGGCTTCACACTCAGGCTCGACGCCTTCGAGGTCGCCGAGGCGTTCGAGGTGCCGCTCGATTTCCTGATGACGCCGGCCCACCACCAGCGCCACGAATTCGCCCACGAGGGCGGCCGGCGCAGCTTCCTGGCCATGCCGTGGGATGGCGTGTCGGCCGACGGCACGCCGCGGCGCTACTTCATCTGGGGCGCGACCGCGGCGATGCTGCGCAACCTGTACCGCTTCCTCGCCGCCTGAAGGTCGCGCGAGGCGCGCCGGTATCATCCGCGCGCATGAGTTTCTTCGCGGTCCTGCTGGCCCTGCTGATCGAACAGTTCAAGCCGCTGCCGCGCGGCAACTTCGTGCACCAGTCGCTGATCGGCTGGGTGCGCTGGACCGGGCGCAACTTCGACGCCGGGCGCGACCGCCACGCCTGGGTGGTGTGGATCATCACGGTGTTGGTGCCGGCGGTGATCGCCTTCGGCCTGTACGTGGCGGCGGTGCACGTGAACGTGCTGCTCGGCTTCGCCTGGGACGTCGTGGTCCTCTACCTCACGCTCGGCTTTCGCCAGTTCAGCCACTACTTTACCGACATCCGCGACGCGCTCGAGCGCGGCGACGAGACAACCGCGCGCACCCTGCTCGCGCAGTGGCGCCACCTCGACGCCAGCGAGCTGCCGCGCACCGAGCTGCTGCGCCACGTCATCGAGCATTCGCTGCTCGCCGCGCACCGCCACGTGTTCGGCGTGTTCTTCTGCTTCGTCGTCGCGTCGACGCTGGGCCTGGGGCCGGCCGGCGCGGTGCTCTACCGCATGGCCGAGTTCACCAGCCGCTACTGGGCCTACCGCAGCAGAGCGGTAGGCGTGCCGACCAACGCGAAGCTGATGCAGCTGTCGCAGCAGCTGTTCCGGCTCATCGACCACGTGCCGGCACGCCTCACCGCGTTCGGCTTCGCGGTGGTCGGCAATTTCGAGGAGGCGGTCAACGGCTGGCGCCGCGACGCCGGGCTCTGGCTGCATGTCAACGAAGGCATCATCCTCGCCGCCGCGGCCGGCGCGCTCGGCATCCGGCTCGGCGGCAGCGCCGCGCCGGGCATCACGCCCGACCGTTCGAAGACCTTCGACAGTGGCGCGCCGACCGAGGCCGACAGCGCGCTCGGCTCTACGCCGGGCATGCCGGTGCAGACCGGCCACCTGCGCAGCGTGGTCGGCCTGGTCTGGCGCTCGGTCGTGCTGTGGATGCTGCTGCTGGCGCTGCTGTCGCTGGCCAACCTCATCGGCTGAGCGACCAGTCCGTCCGCTCCAACTCGTCGAGGATCTCGAGGTAGATGCGGTAGCGCGACGCGGCGATCTCGCCCGCGTCGACCCCCGCGCGCACGCCGCAGCCCGGCTCGTCGCGATGCGTGCAGTTGTAGAAGCGGCAGCGCGTCGAGGCCTCGCGCAGGTCGGGCATCAGCCGCGGCAACTCCTGGCCGCCGACCTGGCGCAGGCCGAATTCCTGGAAACCCGGCGTGTCGATCAGCGCGCCGCGGCGTGCCGCGTCGAGCCAGTACCACTGCGTGGCGGTGGTCGTGTGCCGGCCGGTGCCGAGGGCGCGCGAGATCTCGCCAACCTGCGCGCCGGCGTCGGGCACCAGCAGATTGACCAGCGTACTCTTGCCGCTGCCGCTGGGGCCGAGCGCGAGCGTGGTGCGGCCGTCGAGCAGGTCCTGCAGGTGACGGCGCGCCTCGTCGGGCGCCGCCTTCAGCGCCACCTCGGCCACCTCGTAGCCCATGCGGCGGTACGGCGCCAGACGCGCACGCGCGGCCTCGGCGGCGGCGAGGTCGATCTTGTTGAGGACGATGCGCGCCGGCACTCCGGTGCCTTCCGCCGCGATCAGGGCGCGCGCGAGCTGCGACTCGCCGAATACCGGCTCGACCGCGACCAGCACCAGCAGCTGGTCGAGGTTGGCGGCGAACGACTTGGTCTTCCAGCGGTCCTTGCGCAGCAGCAGGTTGCGCCGCGGCTCGATCTGCTCGATCACGCCTTCCTCGGCGCCGGCCTGCGCCGGCTGCCAGAGCACGCGGTCGCCGACCACGCAGTCGCTCTTCTTGCCGCGCGGGTGGCAGGCCAGGCGAACGCCCTCGGGCGTCTCGACGATGTAGTGGCGGCCGTGTCCGGCGACGACGAGGCCCGGCTTCAAGTGGGCAGCGCGGCCGTATCGACGCGGCGCAGCGCGGCCAGCCGCTCGCTGGCCGGCGGATGCGAATAGTAAAAGCGCGCGTACAGCGGGTCGGGCGTCAGCGTCGAGGCATTGTCCTCGTGCAGCTTGAGCAGCGCGGCGGCGAGGTCGTGCCCGCTGGCCTGCGCGCAGGCGTAGGCGTCAGCCTCGAATTCGTGCTTGCGCGACCAGCGCGCTAAGAGCGGTGCGACGAAGAACGAGAACACCGGAACGGCGAGCAGGAACAGCAGCAGCGCCAGCGCGTCGTTGGGCGCCGCCAGGTTGGGGCGCACGCCGAGCCCGGTGTAGAACCAGGTGCGCGTCGACAGCCAGCCGAGCAGGGCGAAGCCGGCCAGGCTGAGGGCGAACATCAGCACCATGCGGCGCGTCACGTGGCGGTACTTGAAGTGACCCAGCTCGTGCGCCAGCACCGCCTCGACCTCGGCGGCCGACAGCTTGGCCAGCAGCGTGTCGAAGAAGACCACGCGCTTGGCCGCGCCCAGCCCGGTGAAGTAGGCGTTGGCGTGCGCCGAGCGGCGGCTGCCGTCCATCACGAACAGGCCCTTGGCGGCGAAGCCGCAGCGCGCCATCAGCGACTGCACGCGCTGCTTGAGCGACTCGTCGGCCAGCGGCTCGAACTTGTTGAAGATCGGCGCGATCACGGTCGGGTAGAGCACCAGCGCGAGCAGGTTGAAGGTGCCCCAGGCGACCCAGGCCCACAGCCACCACAGCCCGCCGGTCGACGCCATGATCCACAGGATGAGCGCGGCCACCGGAACTCCGATGACGGCGGCAACCAGCGCGCCCTTCAGCCGGTCGACAACGAAGCCGCGCGGCGTCTGGCGGTTGAAGCCGAAGCGCTGTTCGATGCGGAAGGTGCTCCAGGCCTCGAACGGCAGTTCGAGCAGCGCGCCGATCGCGACGAAGGCGGCGAGCAGCGCGAGCTGGTACGCCATCGCGCCCGCTCTCGGCAACACGGCGTCGCGCACCACGACGTTGAGCGCGTCGAGCCCGCCGAGCAGCGTCCAGCCGATCAGCACCGCCGCGCCGAAGGCCATCGACAGCAGGCCGAAGCGGCCCTTGGCCAGCGTGTAGTCGGCCGCCCGGCGATGCGCGGTCAGCGCGATGCGCTGCGTGAATGGCTCGGGCACCGCGTCGCGGTGCGCGGCGACGTGGCGCATCTGGCGCGTGGCGAGCCAGAACTTGACTGCCACCGAGGCGACCAGCGCCACGGCGAACAGCAGGGTGAGCACGAACGAGGACATCGGGCGAAGTGTAGGGCTGCCAGAATCCGGCGTTGCGCCACCGGACCACGACCTCATGACCGACACGCCCACGCTCGCCCCGCACGAGCACAACCTGATCTGGATCGACCTGGAAATGACCGGGCTCGACCCGCAGCGCGACCGCATCATCGAAATCGCGGTCGTCGCCACCGACGCGCAGCTCGCGCTGCGCGTCGAGGGGCCGGTGATCGCGGTGCACCAGAGCGACGCCGTGCTCGACGCAATGGACAGCTGGAACAAGGGCACGCACGGCAAGAGCGGACTGGTCGACCGCGTGCGGGCGTCGACCGTCGACGAGGCCGAGGCCGAGCGCCGCGT
>JBLMVT010000224.1:0-4013 GCA_050256835.1 Betaproteobacteria bacterium
CGGCCTGCAGCGCGGCGAGGTTGGCGGCCAGCCCGCTTTCGGCGCGCTTCCACGAGCCGCGCAGCGCCGCCTCGAGCGCCTCGGGCGGCAGCCCGGCGAGCGTGCCGGCCAGGCCGAGCGCGACCATGTTGACCCAGCTGCCGGCGATGCCCTTGGCGGTCTTCTTCAGCGGCACGCCGAAGTGCCTGGCGCCGCCGGCGAGGAACACCTCGGGCGGGTCGCCCTCGCCGCTGTCGCCGACGATCACGCCGGTGGGGCGCAGCGGGATCTCGTCGGCGAAGCGGTTGACGTTCTGCCAGTCGAAGGCGAGCAGCAGGTCGAAGCCGTCGTCGAGCGTGTCGATCGGCTGCGCGCCCAGGCGCAGCAGCGCGGCTGCCTCGCCACCGCGGATCTGCGGGCCGCTGGTGCGCACCATGAGGCCGTACAGTCCGGCCTTCGCGGCGGCCTCGAGCAGCAGGGTGCCGGCGGTCATCACGCCGCTGCCGCCGGAGCCGGCCAGTGCGATCGAAAGGCTGGCCCGGCGGGCGGGGGCAGGGTCGGGTCTTCGGGCGGCGGCATCCACGGGTGGCACTCCTCGTTCGTCAATGCCTGAAGTGAAGCCGCGCAGCGTCGGTTCGACACTGATCTGGATCAACGACGCAACGTTTGACCCCACCGATAATCAGGCCAAATCGGTATTGGCGTACCGCAATACAACAATGACGCCGTGCCGGCCCCCAGGAGAGGACCGATGACCATCGACGCGAAACGCTGGACGATGACCGCACCGCAGGCGCCGCTGGTCCGCGAGGACTTCGCCGCAGCGGCCGCGCCGGGCGAGGTGGTCGTCGCGATCGCCGGCTGCGGCGTCTGCCACACCGACCTCGGCTACTACTACGACGGCGTGCGCACCAACCACGCGCTGCCGCTGGCGCTCGGCCACGAGATCAGCGGCCGGGTCGTCGCGGCCGGCGCAGGCGCCGAGGCCTGGCTCAACCGCGCGGTGATCGTGCCGGCGGTGCTGCCGTGCGGCGAATGCGACCTGTGCCGCCGCGGGCTGGCCACCATCTGCCGCGCGCAGAAGATGCCCGGCAACGACATCCAGGGCGGCTTTGCCTCGCACATCGTCGTGCCGGCGCGCGGGCTGTGCGCGGTCGACGAGGCGCGGCTCGCCAGGGCCGGCCTCACGCTCGCGCAGGTGTCGATCGTCGCCGACGCGCTCACCACGCCGTACCAGGCGGTGCGCCGCGCGGGCGTGACCCCCGGCAGCCTGGCCGTCGTCGTCGGCGCCGGCGGCGTCGGCGGCTACTGTGTGCAGGTGGCGCGCGCCTTCGGCTCGAGCGTGGTCGCGATCGACGTCGACGACGCCAAGCTGGCGGCGATCGCCGAACACGGCGCGTCGCTCACGCTCAACAGCCGCACGCTCGACGCGAAGGCGCTCAAGGCCCGCATCGCCTCGTTCGCGAAGGAGCAGGGCCTGCGCGCCACCGAGTGGTTCGTCTTCGAGTGCTCGGGCACGGCGGCCGGCCAGCTCACCGCGTTCGCGCTGCTGGTGCACGGCGCGACGCTGTCGGTGGTCGGCTTCACGATGGACAAGGTCGAGATCCGGCTGTCCAACCTTATGGCCTTCGACGCCCGCGCGATCGGCAACTGGGGCTGCCCGCCCGAGTTCTATCCGGCGGCGCTCGACCTCGTGCTCGACGGCAAGGTGCAGATCGCGCCGTTCGTCGAGACCCACCCGCTGGCGGACATCAACCGCGTGTTCGCCGCCGTCCACCACCGCGAGATCCGCAAGCGCGCGGTGCTCGTGCCCTGAAAGGAAGACCGATGAACGCCCCCGACAAGCTCGCCCCGCTGCGCGACTTCAAGAACCACGGCCTGGTCGACGATGCGATCGCGCGTCCCGGCGTGCGCTTCGAGAAGCGGCCGGCGAAGCGGCCCGACGGCAGCGTCGCGCCGGGCCTGTACAACGCCTGGATCACGCTCGACAACCCGGGCCAGTACAACTCGTACACGACCGAGATGGTCAAGGGCGTGATCCTCGCCTTCCGCGCCGCCTCGGACTCGCGCGACGTCGCCTGCGTCGTCTTCACCGGCGCCGGCGACAAGGCCTTCTGCACCGGCGGCAACACCAAGGAATACGCCGAGTACTACGCCGGCCACCCGCAGGAGTACCGGCAGTACATGCGACTGTTCAACGACATGGTGTCGGCCATCCTCGCCTGCGACAAGCCGGTGATCTGCCGCGTCAACGGCATGCGCATCGGCGGCGGCCAGGAGATCGGCATGGCGTGCGACTTCTCGGTCGCGCAGGACCTGGCGCGCTTCGGCCAGGCCGGCCCCAAGCACGGCTCGGCGCCGATCGGCGGCGCGACCGACTTCCTGCCGGTGATGGTCGGCGCCGAGCGCGCGATGGCGGCCTGCGTGCTGTGCGAGCCCTTCAGTGCGCACAAGGCCTACCAGATGGGAGTGCTGACCGACGTCGTGCCGGCACTGAAGGTCGACGGCAAGTTCGTCGCCAATCCCACCGTCGAGACGCAGCGCATGGTCGACGACTACGGCCGCATCGTCTACGGCGAGGCCAAGACCGGCGCCGCGCTGGTCGAGGGCAAGGCGCTGATGAAGCGCGGCACGGTCGACCTGTCGCTGCTCGACGCCAAGGTCGAGGAGCTGTGCGCCAAGATGCTGCTGACGTTCCCCGACTGCACGACCAAGACGCTCGAGGAGCTGCGCAAGCCCAAGCTCGACGCCTGGAACCGCAACAAGGAGAATTCGCGCGCCTGGCTGGCGCTGAACATGGTGACCGAGGCGCGTGCCGGCTTCACCGCGTTCAACGAAGGCCCGAAGGACGACCGCGAGGTCGATTTCGTGCTGCTGCGCCAGAAGCTCGCCGCCGGGCAGGGCTGGGTCGGCCCGCTGCACGACGAGATCCAGCCGAAGAAGGGCTGAGGCCGTGAGCGAGCCCCTCAAGGTCTGGACCGAGGGCGACGGCGCCCTGCTGCGCCTGCGGCTGGCGCGGCCGAAGGCGAACATCGTCGATGCGGCGATGATCGGTGCGCTGCACGGCGCGCTCGACGCGGCCGCCCGGCAGCCGGTGCTGCGCGGCGTGCTGCTCGACGCCGAGGGCCCGCACTTCAGCTTCGGCGCCAGCGTCGAGGAGCACCTGGCCGACCGCTGCGCGCAGATGCTGGCTTCGCTGCACGCGCTGGTCGTCGCCATGGTCGAGTTCCCGGCGCCGATCCTGGTCGCGGTGCGCGGCCAGTGCCTGGGCGGCGGGCTCGAGGTTGCGATGGCGGGCGGGCCGATCTTCGCGTCGAAGGACGCGCAACTCGGCCAGCCCGAGATGAAGCTCGGCGTCTTCGCGCCGGCCGCCTCGGTGCTGCTGCCGTACCGCGTCAACCTGCCCGCCGCCGAGGACCTGCTGTTCTCGGGCCGTTCGATCGGCGCCGAAGAGGCCCGGGCGATCGGCCTGGTGCAGGCGGTGGCCGACGACCCGGAGGCCGCGGCGCTCGCGTACTTCGACGCCCACCTCGCCGGCAGGAGCGCTGCCGCGCTGCGCTGCGCGCTCGAAGCCGCGCGCGCGCCGATGCGGCGCGACATGCGCGCGCGCCTGCACGAGGTCGAGCGCCTGTATCTCGACCGCCTGATGTCCACCCGCGACGCGAACGAGGGCCTCGCCGCCTTCCTCGGGAAGCGCCAACCGCAATGGGAGCACCGCTGATGTCCAGCAACTCACCCGTCGCCGCGATCGTCGAGCGCTGCGAGAAGCTGTTCGAAGACCTCGACTTCAACGCCGTCAAGCAGTGGAAGGCCGCCGTGCCGGGGCGCAAGGCGATCGGCTACATGCCGGTGTACGTGCCGCGCGAACTGATCCACGCCGCCGGCATGCTGCCGGTGGGCATCCTCGGCGGCGGCGACTCGCTCGAGGTGATCCAGGGCGACGCCTACTACCAGAGCTACATCTGCCGCATCCCGCGCTCGACGCTGGAAATGGGCCTTACCGGGCGGCTGGACTGCCTGGACGGGATGCTGTT
>JBLMVT010000225.1:0-6775 GCA_050256835.1 Betaproteobacteria bacterium
TGCAGTTGTCGTAGATCGCGATCAGCGCCTGCAGCGTGGTGCGGATGTCGTTGAACTGGATCTCCTGCGCGTGCAGGCTGCGCCCGCTGGTCTGGATGTGGTACTTCAGCTTCTGGCTGCGCTCGTTGGCGCCGTACTTCTCCTTCATGGCCACCGCCCAGATGCGCCGCGCCACGCGGCCCATCACCGTGTACTCGGGGTCCATGCCGTTGGAGAAGAAGAACGACAGGTTGGGTGCGAAGTCGTCGACGTGCATGCCGCGCGCCAGGTACGCCTCGACGAAGGTGAAGCCGTTGGCCAGCGTGAAGGCGAGCTGGCTGATCGGGTTGGCGCCGGCCTCGGCGATGTGGTAGCCGCTGATGCTCACCGAGTAGAAGTTGCGCACGCCGTGGTGGACGAAATACTCCTGGATGTCGCCCATCACCTTGAGGCTGAACTCGGTCGAGAAGATGCAGGTGTTCTGGCCCTGGTCCTCCTTCAGGATGTCCGCCTGCACCGTGCCGCGCACGTTCTGCTTGACCCACGCGGCGATCTTCTGCGCCTCGTCGTCGGTCGGCTCGCGGCCGTTGTCGGCGCGGAACTTGTCCATCTGCTGGTCGATCGCGGTGTTCATGAACATCGCCAGGATGGTCGGCGCGGGGCCGTTGATCGTCATGCTGACCGACGTGCTCGGGCTGCACAGGTCGAACCCGGAGTACAGCACCTTCATGTCGTCGAGCGTGGCGATCGACACGCCCGAGTTGCCGACCTTGCCGTAGATGTCGGGGCGCAGGTCGGGGTCGTTGCCGTACAGCGTGACCGAGTCGAACGCGGTCGACAGCCGCTTGGCCGGCATGCCCTCGGACAGCAGCTTGAAGCGCCGGTTGGTGCGGAAGGCGTCGCCCTCGCCGGCGAACATGCGCGTCGGGTCCTCGTTCTCGCGCTTGAACGCGAAGGTGCCCGCGGTGTAGGGGAAGCTGCCGGGCACGTTTTCGAGCAGCAGCCACTTGAGGATCTCGCCGTGGTCCTCGTACGCGGGCAGCGCGACCTTGCGGATCGTGTTGCCCGCGAGCGTGGTGTGCGTCAGCGCGGTGCGGATCTCGCGGTCGCGGATCTTCACGACGTATTCGGCGCCGGCGTAGGCCTGCTGCATCTTCGGCCACATCGCGAGCAGCTTCTTCGCCGCCGCTTCGAGCCTGGCCTCGCGCGCCTCGGCCACGCGCTCGACGGTCTTCTTCGCACCGTCGCGCGCCGGGTCGTCCTCGTGCAGCATGCGCGCGCTCTCGCGCAGCTGCTGCACCTCGCGCGCCAGTCGCGCCTGCTCGCGCGCGCGGCGCTTGTAGCCGCGCACCGTGTCGGCGACCTCGGCCAGGTAGCGCGCGCGCGCCGCCGGCACGATCGGCACCTGGTGCGTGCTGTGGCGCGTGGCCACCTCGGGCAGGCGGCCGTCGGCCAGTGCCAGCCCGAGCGCGGCCAAGCGCGGTTTCAGCGCCTGGTACAGCGCCGTCACGCCGTCGTCGTTGAAGCGGCTGGCCATGGTGCCGAACACCGGCATCTGCTCCGGCGGCGTCTTGAACGCCTCGCGGTTGCGCTGCACCTGCTTGGCGACGTCGCGCAGCGCGTCGGCCGCGCCCTTGCGGTCGAACTTGTTGATGACGACGAACTCGGCGAAGTCGAGCATGTCGATCTTCTCGAGCTGGCTGGCCGCGCCGTACTCGGGCGTCATCACGTACACCGGCACGTCGACCAGCGGCACGATCGCGGCGTCGCCCTGGCCGATGCCCGAGGTCTCGACGATCACGAGGTCGAAGCCGGCGGCCCGGCAGGCGGCGATCACGTCGGGCAGCGCGGCGCTGACCTCGCTGCCGGTGTCGCGCGTGGCCAGGCTGCGCATGAAGACGCGAGGTCCTTCCCGCCACGGCGAAATCGCGTTCATGCGGATGCGGTCGCCGAGCAGCGCGCCGCCGCTCTTGCGCCGGCTCGGGTCGATCGAGATCACCGCGACGTGCAGCCGGTCGTCCTGGTCCAGTCGCAGGCGGCGGATCAGCTCGTCGGTCAGGCTCGACTTGCCGGCGCCGCCGGTGCCGGTGATGCCGAGCACCGGCGCCTTGCGCGCGGCCGCCGCGGCGTGCAGCGCCTGCACGAAGCCCGCCTCGGCGTTGCCGTTCTCCAGCGCGGTGATCGCCTGGGCGAGCGCGCGCCAGGCCGCTGGGTCGTGGCCGGCGAGCGCCTCGACCTGCTTGGGCGCGTGCGACGACAGGTCGACGTCGCAGCGCATCAGCATCTCGCCGATCATCCCGGCCAGCCCCATGCGCTGGCCGTCCTCGGGGCTGTAGATGCGCGTCACGCCGTGCGCCTGCAGCTCGTCGATCTCGCCCTTCACGATCACGCCGCCGCCGCCGCCGAACACCTGGATGTGCGCGCCGCCGCGCTGGCGCAGCAGGTCGATCATGTACTTGAAGTACTCGACGTGGCCGCCCTGGTAGCTGCTGACGGCGATGCCCTGCACGTCCTCCTGCAGCGCGGCGCTGACGATCTCGTCGACCGAGCGGTTGTGGCCGAGGTGGATCACCTCGGCGCCCATGCCCTGCAGGATGCGCCGCATGATGTTGATCGCGGCGTCGTGGCCATCGAACAGGCTGGCGGCGGTGACGAAGCGCACCTTGTGGGTCGGGCGGAAGTCGGCGAGCGCGCGGGCTTCGGCAGAAAGGTCGGTCATGGCGGGCATCCGGCGGCAGTGATTGACGTTTACGTTAACGTCAATCCGCGATGATGCCAGCTTCCGCCCGACGTGGCGCTGACGCCCCGACGTTCATGGTTTACCCGCGGCGAGCGCGCCGCCGCGGGGCGCGCCGTCACAATCGCGGCCACCATGTTCCTGGCCATCGACATCGGCAACACGCGCCTGAAGTGGGCGCTGTACGCGGCGCCGCAGCCGGGCGCGGCGATGAAGGCGCACGGCGCCGTCTTCCTCGAGACCATCGACACCCTGGCCGAGCGCGAGTGGAAAGGGCTGCCGGCGCCGGGCAGCATGCTCGGCTGCAACGTCGCCGGCGACGCGGTGCGACGCCGCGTCGAGGAGCAGCTCGAGCTGTGGGACCTGGAGCCGCGCTGGGTCGTGCCCTCGGCGCGCGACGGCGGCGTCACCAGCGGCTACGACCACCCGGGCCGACTCGGCGCCGACCGCTGGGTCGCGCTGATCGGCGCGCGTGCGCGCGTGCTGGCGACGGGCGCGCCGCGGCCGGCGCTGGTCGTCATGGTCGGCACGGCGGTCACCGTCGACGCGCTCGACGCCGGCGGCCGCTTCCTCGGCGGCCTGATCCTGCCGGGCTTCGGGCTGATGCTCAGGGCGCTCGAGATGGGCACGGCGGGGCTGCGCGTGCCGACCGGCGAGGTGGTCGACTTCCCGACCAACACCAGCGACGCGCTGATGAGCGGCGGCGCCGACGCGATCGCCGGGGCGATCGAGCGCATGCACCGCAAGCTGGTGTGCCCCACCGGCGCCGAGCCGGCGCTGATCATGACCGGCGGCGCCGCGGTCAAGCTCGAGCCGCTCACCGGGCTCGGCTTCGAGCAGGTGGATACGCTGATCTTCGAAGGACTGCTGGAACTGCAGTCGCACCGGCTGGCGCTGTAAGCGCCGACCGATCAGAGGATGTAGCGCGCCAGGTCGTCGTCGTGCGCCAGCTCGGCCAGCCGCGCGTCGACCGCGGCGGCGTCGAGCGTCACCGTCCGGCCGGCGAGCTTGGGCGCGTCGAAACTGACCTCGTCGAGCAGGCGCTCCATCACGGTCGACAGCCGGCGCGCGCCGATGTTCTCGGTGCGCTCGTTGACCTCCCAGGCGATCTGCGCCAGGCGCCGGATCGCGTCGGGCGTGATCTCCAGCGTCACGCCCTCGGTGGCCAGCAGCGCGCGGTACTGCGTCACGAGGTTGGCCTGGGTCTGCGTCAGGATCGCCTCGAAGTCCTCGACCGTGAGCGAGCCCAGCTCGACGCGGATCGGGAAGCGCCCCTGCAGCTCCGGAATCAGGTCGCTCGGCTTGGCGAGGTGGAACGCGCCCGAGGCGATGAACAGGATGTGGTCGGTCCGCACCATGCCGTACTTGGTGTTGACCGTCGTGCCCTCGACCAGCGGCAGCAGGTCGCGCTGCACGCCCTGGCGCGACACGTCGGCGCCGCCGCGCGTCTCGCCGCTGCCCGAGGCGACCTTGTCGATCTCGTCAATGAAGACGATGCCGTTCTGCTCGGCGTTGGCGACCGCCTTGGTGCGCAGCTCGTCCTCGTTGACCAGCCGCGCCGCCTCCTCGTCGGCGACCAGCCTGAGCGCCTCGCCGATCTTCAGCTTGCGGGTCCGCTTCTTGGCCTGGCCGAGGTTGGCGAACAAGCCCTTCAGCTGCTCGGCCATCTCCTCCATGCCCGGCGGGCCCATGATCTCGAGCGCCGGCTTCGCCTCGGCGACCTCGATCTCGATCTCCTTGTCGGCGAGCAGGCCTTCGCGCAGGCGCTTGCGCATCACCTGGCGCGCGGTGTTGTCGCCGGCGGCCGGCGTGAGGCCGAAGTCCGAGCGGGCCGGCGGCACCAGCACGTCGAGCACGCGGTCCTCGGCGGCGTCCTCGGCGCGCGCGCGCAGGAAGCGCATCTGCGCCTCGCGCTCCTGCTTGACGGCCACGTCGATCAGGTCGCGCACGATGGTGTCGACGTCCTTGCCGACGTAGCCGACCTCGGTGAACTTGGTCGCCTCGACCTTGATGAAGGGCGCCTCGGCGAGCCGCGCCAGGCGCCGCGCGATCTCGGTCTTGCCGACGCCGGTCGGCCCGATCATCAGGATGTTCTTCGGCGTGATCTCGCCGCGCAGCTTCTCGTCGACCTGCTGGCGGCGCCAGCGGTTGCGCAGCGCGATCGCCACCGCGCGCTTGGCATTGCCCTGGCCGACGATGTGGCGGTCCAGCTCGGAGACGATCTCCTGCGGGGTCATCGTCATCGACGTCACGCGAGCGTCTCCACGACGTGGTTCTGGTTGGTGTAGATGCAAAGCTCGCCGGCGATCTCCAGCGACTTCTTGACGATCACCTCGGCACCCAGCTCGGTGTTGGCGAGCAGGGCACGCGCCGCGGCCTGCGCGTAGGCGCCGCCCGAGCCGATGGCGATCACGCCCTCCTCGGGTTCGAGCACGTCGCCACTGCCGGTGATGATGAGCGAGGTGCTGCGGTCGGCGACGGCGAGCATGGCTTCGAGCCGGCGCAGCACGCGGTCGGTGCGCCAGTCCTTGGTCAGCTCGATCGCCGCGCGCGCCAGGTGGCCCTGGTGCTTCTCCAGCTTGGCCTCGAAGCGCTCGAACAGCGTGAAGGCGTCGGCCGTCGCGCCGGCGAAGCCGGCCAGCACCTGGTCGCGGTAGAGCTTGCGCACCTTGCGCGCCGACGCCTTGACGACGACGTTGCCGAGCGTCACCTGCCCGTCGCCGCCGAGCGCCACCGCGCTGCCGCGGCGCACGCTGACGATGGTCGTGCCGTGCCAGGAAGAGGAGGTATCCATTCCGTCGCAGGTGGGGCGGCGCGGGCCGGGTTTCAACCCCGGTCAGACCGTGCGGACCTTGACCTTGGCGTGCTCGTTGATGCCCATGGCGCCGAAGAACAGCGCCACCAGCCGATGCGCATCGCTGAAGGTGACGATGCGGTTCTCGCCGCGCCGCTGCAGCACCCAGTTGAGCAGGTCGCCGGCGGCGATGAAGTCGACGCGGATCAGCCGGGCGCAGGAGACGACGACGAGGTCGGCCTTGCCGAGCTGGCCGTCCATGCGCGAGAGCGTCGCGCCGATGTCGCCGACCAGCTGCCCCGACAGCTCGACGGTCGACTGCTGCACCTTGCCCGGTTCCTCGGCCTGCGTCGACTCGACGAAGGTGCTCGACGCCTCGCTCACCACCGACAGCGCCGGCGACACCGTCGATGCCGCGGCCCCGCCGATGCGCACGCGGCACTGCACGCGCTCCCACGACGGCGGCGACACCTCGTAGGTGATGCAGTAGTCGATCGCCGTCTCGTCGAACTCGTCGGTGCGGTTGGCCAGCCGCAGTGTCTCCAGGCGCAGCAGCCAGTAGGCCGGGTCGGCGTCGCGCACGCCGGTCGGCGCGGCGTCGGCCAGCACCGTGAGCAGCTTGTCGCCGGACAGCCAGCGCATCTCCAGCGGCTCGCCCGACCAGTGGCGGAACAGCTCGGTCAGCCGGGCGCAGCCCTCGGCGTCGATCGACTCGATGGCGCTCCAGTCGAGCACCCAGGGCAGCGGCATCTGCAGCGTCTGCGTGCGCAGCCGCGCCACCGCGTCGGCGTCGACCGCCGGCGGGCAAACCCAGCCGACCTGCGATTCGATGCGCGGCGCGCTCGGCGCACCGCGCTCGCTGGCTGCCTCGGCGACGAGCTGCGGCAGGCTGAACCACTGCGGCGCCGACCAGCCGAACTGCTGCGCGTAGTCGAGCGCCAGGCTCTCGAACTTGTGGCGCTCGCCGATCGCCCGGTAGAGGTCGAACAGCACCAGCCAGGTCTCGGCGTGCTGGGCGCGCGCGCCGCCCGGCCCGGTGAGCGTCAGCAGCGTCTGCTCGCAGGATTCGAAGTCGGCGTTGGCGAACGAGATCACCGCTTCGTCGAGTTCGGGGTCGTGCGCGACCTCGCTGACCTCGACCGTGAACGGCTGGCCGAAGTCGGCGCCGGCGCCGAGCTGCAGCCCGGCCAGCGGCGGCAGGCCGGCGTTCCTCGACATCGCGGGGGCTTCCGCCGGCGCGGCCAGCGGGACGCGGGCGCTCGCGG
>JBLMVT010000226.1:0-4745 GCA_050256835.1 Betaproteobacteria bacterium
TCGAAGGCGGTCGGCGGCGGCTCGGCTGCCAGCGTGCCGGCGAGCTGGCCGAGCTGCGTGCGCGCGCCGGTGGCGCACACGAGCGCGCGCGCCGAACCGCTCACCACCGAGCTGCCCATGAACACGGCGCCGGCGGCGGCGAGCGGTTCGGCCTCGACCGCGCCGTCGTCGACGCGCTTCTCGACCGGATACGCCTCGCCGGTCAGCGCCGCCTGGTTGACGAAGAAGTCGTTCGCCTCGAGCAGCCGCGCATCGGCGGGGACGAGGTCGCCGGCAGCCAGCCGCACGCAGTCGCCCGGCACCAGCCGCTCCGCCGGCAGCTCGACCTCGCGACCGTCGCGCCAGGCGCGCACGCGCAGAGCCACCGACTGCTGCAGCGCCAGCACGGCGCGCTGGGCGCGATGCTCCTGCAGCACGTCGAGCGCGACGCTGAAGATGACGACGATGCTGACGAAGCCGAAGCTGACCGCGTCGCCGGTGGCCGCCGAGATCACCGACGCCGCGACCAGCACCAGCACCAGCGGATCGAGCAGCCGCGCCGCGAAGCGTCGCGCCAGCGAGCTGCGCGGCGCCGCGCGCAACCGGTTCGGCCCATGGTGGCCCAGCCGCGACGCGGCCTGCCGCGTCGACAGCCCTTCCGGCGTGGCATGCAGCGCGGCGAGCACGGCGGCGCGCGGCCGCCGCCACCAGTCCGGCGCGTGCGCGCGGGTCTGCGTCATGCCGCGCAGGCTAGGCGGCGGGCCACCGCGCGCGCTTGATGCAGCGCAACGCTGCCGACGCGCGCGCCGGCGCGGCGCGGACAAACGGCGCGACCATGCGAATTGCACAGGAGGAGCGCCGATGCTGGCCGATCAACTGGAACGACTCGACGAACTGCGCCGTCGCGGCGCACTGTCGGACGACGAGTTCGCGCGTGCCAAGGCGCGGCTGCTCGACGCCGCCGCTCCGGTCACGCCGGCGCCGCCACTGGCCGCGCTCAACGCGCTGCGTCGCAGCCGCGACGACCGCTGGATCGGCGGCGTGTGCGGCGGGCTGGCGCGCGCCACCGGCGCCGAGTCCTGGGTCTGGCGGCTGCTGTTCGCGCTGTTGTTCTTCCTCGGCGGCGCGGGGCTGGTCATCTACCTGCTGTTGTGGATCTTCGTTCCCACCGAGTAGCGGCGCGGGCGTGACCGCGCGAGGACGCCCGGTGCTGCCGCCGTTCGACCTCTGGCGCTCGGCCAGCGTCGCGGCCGACGTGCTGGCCGTGCCGCACGGCCCGCCCGCGGCGCTGGCGCAGCGTCGCTGCGAGCGGCTGGCCGCACTGCTCGGCGCCGCGGCGCAGGGGTCGCCGCTGTACCGCGAGTGGTTCGCCGGCCGCGACCCGGCACGGCTGACGCTGGAGGAACTGCCGGTCGCGCGCAAGCCGGCGCTGATGGCGCGTTTCGACGACTGGGTCTGCGACCCGGCGATCCGCCGCGACGAGCTGCGCCGCTTCGTCGCCGACCCGGCGCGCATCGCCGAGCCCTTCCTCGGCCGCTACGTCGTCTGGGAGAGCTCGGGCAGCAGCGGCGAGCCCGCGGTGTTCGTGCAGGACGCCGCGGCGATGGCCGTCTACGACGCGCTCGAGGTGCTGCGCCAGCCGCTGCTGCGTCCCGCCGAGCGGATGTTCGACCCGTTCGGGCTAGCCGAGCAGTTGGCATTCGTCGGCGCCACCGGCGGCCACTTCGCGACCACGGTGTCGATCGAGCGGCTGCGCCGGCTCAACCCGTTGCTGGCCGGGCGGCTGCACGGCGTGTCGTTCCTGCAGCCGACGGCCGATCTGGTCGCCGAGCTGAACGCGCTGTCGCCCAGCGTCCTCGCCAGCTACCCGAGCGCGGCCGTGCTGCTGGCCGAGGAGCAGCGCGCCGGCCGGCTGCACATCGCGCCGCACGAGGTGTGGACCGGCGGCGAGACGCTGACCGCGGCGATGGCGCGCTACGTCGAGGAAAGCTTCGGCTGCCCGGTGGCCGACAGCTACGGCGCCTCGGAGTTCCTCGCCCTGGCCTTCGCCTGCCGCCAAGGCCGGCTGCACCTGAACAGCGACTGGGCGATCCTCGAGCCGGTCGATGCCGAGGGCCGGCCGGTGCCGCCGGGCGTGACCAGCGCCAGCGTGCTGCTCACCAACCTCGCCAACCACGTGCAGCCGCTGATCCGCTACGACCTGGGCGACCGCGTGCTCGTGCACGCCGAGCCGTGCGCCTGCGGTTCGACGCTGCCGGCGATCGAGGTGCAGGGCCGTTGCGACGACACGCTGCGGCTGGCCGCGCACGGCGCCAGCGTGCCGGTGCTGCCGCTGGCGCTGGCAACCGTGCTCGAGGACGAGGCCGGGCTGTTCGACTTCCAGCTCGTGCAGGAAGGGCCGGCCGAGCTGCTGCTGCGCGTCGCGCAGGACGGCGCCGAGGCGAAGGGCGCGCTGCGCCGCGGCCGCGCCGCCCTGGCCCGCTTCCTCGAGCGGCAGGGTGTGGTCGCGGTGCGCATCCGCTGCCGCAGCGGCGAGGCGCCGCGCGTCGGGCGCAGCGGCAAGCTGCAGCGCGTGGTCGGGCTCGGCTGCTGAAGGTCAGCCCGCGTCGGCCGCACCTCGGCCTGGGTCGAATGCCAGAGCAACGGGGTGATGCGCCGAACCTTCACGCGCTGACTGCTGTCGGACGAAGGTGGTGCCCGGCACCGTCGCATCCGGTGCGAACCGCCGCCGGACGGCGGCGCGCGCTTGCGTTGGCGCAACGGTCTCCGCCGGCGTTCGGGCACCATGCCGGCCATGAACGGACCTTCGTCTCCCGTCCTGTATCCGATGGACCTGCCGCTGAAGGCAGGGGTGGCGCGGCTCACGCACGGCATCTCGCCGGCCGCGCTGGCGCTCGCGTTCCAGGACTGGTGGGTGCACATCGCCACCTCGCCCGGCAAACAGGCCGAGCTGGCCGCCAGCGCGCAGCGCAAGGCCGCGCAGTGGCTGCTCGACGTGCAGGCCTGCGCGCGCGGCGACGGCGAGGCGCTGGCGAGCACGCTGGCCGCCGACAAGCGCTTCGCGCGCCCCGAGTGGTGCCAGCCGCCCTTCAACATGATCGCCGGCGCCTTCCTGCTCGCCCAGCAGTGGTGGGGCGAGGCGACCCGCGGCGTGCCCGGCGTGTCGGCGCACCACGGCCAGGTGGCGTCGTTCATGGCGCGGCAGATCCTCGACACCGCGTCGCCGTCGAACTTCGTGCCGACCAACCCCGAGCTGCTCGACGCCACGCTCGCCCAGGCCGGTGCCAACCTGCGCGACGGCTGGGCCAACTGGGCGCGCGACGCGCTGCTGGTCGCCGCCAACCGGCCGCCCGCCGGTGCCGAGCGGTTCCGGCCCGGCGAGGCGGTGGCGCTGACACCGGGCAAGGTGGTGTGGCGCAACCGGCTCGCCGAGCTGATCCAGTACGCGCCGTCGACGGCCAAGGTGCACCGCGAGCCGGTGCTGATCGTGCCGTCGTGGATCATGAAGTACTACATCCTCGACCTCTCGCCGCACAACTCGCTGGTGCGCTGGCTGGTCGGCCAGGGCCACACGGTGTTCATGGTGTCGTGGAAGAACCCGCTGGCCGACGACCGCGACCTCGGCATGGACGACTACGTCGACCTCGGCGTGCTCGACACGCTGGCGGCGGTGCAGCGCGCCCAGCCGGGGCGCGCGGTGCACCTGGTCGGCTACTGCCTGGGCGGCACGCTGGCGGCGATCGCCGCGGCGCACCTGGCGCAGCGCGGCCGCTCGCCGCTGAAGACGCTCACGCTGCTGGCCGCGCAGGCCGACTTCGAGGAACCGGGCGAACTGGGCCTGTTCATCGACGAGAGCCAAGTCGCCTTCCTCGAGGACAGCATGGCCGAGCAGGGCTTCCTCGACGGCCGTCAGATGGCCGGCGCGTTCGCGCTGATCAACTCGAAGGACCTGGTCTGGTCCAAGCTGGTGCGCGAGTACCTGCTCGGCAACGTCACGCCGCTCGACGACCTGCACGCCTGGAACGCCGACGCGACGCGCATGCCCGCGCGCATGCACGGCGAGTACCTGCGGCGCCTGTACCTGAACAACGACCTCGCCGAGGGCCGCTACGAGGTGCACGGCCGGCCGATCGCGCTCGAGGACCTGCGGCTGCCGATGTTCGCCCTCGGCACCGAGCGCGACCACGTCTCGCCGTGGCGCTCGGTCTACAAGATCCACCTGCTGGCCAACGGCGAGATCACCTTCGCGCTGACCACAGGCGGCCACAACGTCGGCATCGTCAATCCGCCGCGCGACGAAGCGCAGGCCGCCGGGATCAGCCACCGCATCGGCGTGCGACGCCCCGGCGAGACGCACCAGGACGCCGACAGCTGGGCTGCCGCGGCCGAGCGCCGCGCCGGCTCATGGTGGCCGAGCTGGCAGGCCTGGCTGGCCGCGCACTCGGGTCCGCTGGAGGCGCCGCTGCCGATCGGCGGCGGCGGCCGGCAGGCACTCGTCGCGCTCGACGACGCGCCGGGACGCTACGTGCACGAGAGCTGAAGGCCTGCCTTCGCCGCCCCGTAGACCGGTGCAAAGCCGCCGCCCGGGGTGCGGAAGTTGGTCGTCTGGCCCTGGTACAGGCGCGCGGCGACCCACTGGACTGCGCCGGAGTAGACGTAGGCGCGCAGGTCGAACTTCATCACTTGGCCGCCTTCGCCCTCGTCGACAACGCGCTGGCCCGGTGCCAGCAGCGACTGCGCGACGTAGTCGCCGGCGAGGATCTCCT
>JBLMVT010000227.1:0-6652 GCA_050256835.1 Betaproteobacteria bacterium
CCGCGGTGGCCAGCGCCACGCTGCGGCCGCTGCCGCGGCGCGTGAGCGGCCGGCGCGTCGCCGCGGCGGCGGCGATCGCGGCGGTGACGCCGGGAACCACCTCGCATTCGATGCCGGCCGCCGCGAGCGCCAGCAGTTCTTCCTCGAGCCGGCCGAACACGCTCGGGTCACCGCCCTTCAGCCGCACGACGAGTGCGCCGGCGCGCGCATGCTCGATCAGCAGTTCGTTGATCGCGTGCTGGCCGGTGCTGTCGGCGTAGCCGCGCTTGCCGACGTGGATCCAGTTCGCCTTCGGCGCGTGCTCGCGCAGCGCCGGGTCCACGAGCGCGTCGTACAGCACCACGTCGGCGCGCGCCAGCCAGCGGGCGCCGCGTAGGGTGATTAGGTCGGCCGCGCCGGGCCCGGCGCCGACGACGACGACGCGACCGAGCGCCATCAGTGCACGCCCTTGACGAGCAGGGCGCCGCTGGTGCGGTGCGTCGCCGGGTCGACGACGATCAGCGCGCCGCGGACGCGGTTCGCCGCGTAGGGCTCGACCGGCAACGGCGCCTGCGTCTCGACGACGACGTGGCCGATGTCGTTGACCGCCAGCGCCTGCGCGTCGGTGGCGGCCAGCGTGTCGATGTCGAGCCGGCTCTCGATGGCTGCGATGCGCGCCTGCACCCAGCGGTTGCCGTGGCGCACCCAGTAGCGGCGGCCGACCTGCGCCGGCTCGGTGTCGAGCCAGGCCAGCGTGGCGCTGAAGCGCCGGCTCTCGCTCACGCTGCCGGGCGTGGCGATCCAGTCGCCGCGCGACACGTCGAGCTGGCGGTCGAGCACGAGTCCGGCGGACTGCCCGGCCGCGGCCGCGTCCACCGCCGTGCCGGCCAGTCGCACCTCGGCGACGCTGGCGCGCTCGCCGCTCGGGACCACCTGCACCGCGTCGCCGGCGCGCACGCGGCCGTGGGCGATGCGGCCCCACAGCGTGCGCGGCCGGTGGCCCGTGCCTTCGCCGTCGCGGGCGACGTACTGCACCGGCAGCAGCAGCGACTCGTCGGTGCGCTCCTCGGCCGCGGGCAGCGATTCGAGCAGCTGCAGCAGCGAGGGGCCGTCGTACCAGTCGGCGGCCAGCGGCTCGGTGACGTTGTCCCCGCGCAGCGCCGAGACCGGGATCACGCCGGCCACCTCGATGCCAGCCTCGCCCGCGAAGGCAAGCAGCGCCTCGCGCACCGTCTCGAACGCCGGCCGCGGATCGCCGATCGCGTCGAGCTTGTTGACCGCGAACACGATGCTCGGCACGCGCAGCAGGTGGGCGAGCAGGGCATGGCGGCGCGTCTGCGGCAGCAGCCTGACGGGGGCAGCCGACTCGAGCTTGGTGATGTCGACCAGCACCACGGCGGCGTCGCTGCCCGCCGCGGCCGTGACCATGTTGCGCGTGTACTGCTCGTGGCCCGGCGCGTCGGCGATGATGAACTTGCGCTTCGGGGTCGCGAAGTAGCGGTAGGCGACGTCGATCGTGATGCCCTGCTCGCGCTCGGCCTCGAGCCCGTCGGTCAGCAGCGAAAGGTCGATCGGCGCGCCGGCGGCGCGGCGATGCAGGTGGTCGAGCTGGTCGGCGAGGATGGCCTGGCTGTCGTAGAGTAGCCGGCCGATCAGCGTGCTCTTGCCGTCGTCGACGCTGCCGGCGGTCAGGAAGCGCAGCGCGCGGTGTGGCGAGGTCATCAGAAATAGCCTTCCTTCTTGCGCCGTTCCATCGAGGAGTCCGAGGTGCGGTCGTCCATCCGTGTGGCGCCGCGCTCGCTGACCGTCACCTGCAAGGTCTCGGCGACGATCTCGGCGGCGTTGGCCGCGCTGCTTTCCACCGGGCAGGTGCAGGTCATGTCGCCCACGGTGCGAAAGCGTACCTCGGCGGTCTCGACCGCCTCGCCTTGCTGCGGCGGCGTCACGTCGGTGACGGGCACCAGCAGGCCGCGGCGGCGCACCACCGCTCGCTCGTGCGCGTAGTACAGGCCGGGCAGGGCAATGCGCTCGCGCGCGATGTACAGCCAGACGTCGAGTTCGGTCCAGTTGCTGATCGGGAACGCCCGCAGGTGCTCACCCGGCCTGATGCGCGTGTTGAACAGCGTCCACAGCTCGGGGCGCTGCTCCTTGGGCTGCCACTGGCCGAAGGCGTCGCGGTGGCTGAAGATGCGCTCCTTCGCGCGTGCCTTCTCCTCGTCGCGCCGCGCGCCGCCGATCAGCGCATCGAGGCGGTGCTCCTCGATCGCTTCCAGCAGCGTCACCGTCTGGTGGCCGTTGCGCGACTCGAGCGGGTGCGCCAGGCGCACCGTCCCGCGGCGGATCGAGTCCTCGACGTGGCCGACGACCAGTTGCTCGCCGGCGTCGGCCACGCGGCGGTCGCGGAAGGCGATCACCTCGGGGAAGTTGTGGCCGGTGTCGACGTGCAGCAGCGGGAACGGCAGGCGGCCGGTGAAGCGGCCGTCGACGGCGCGGCTCTTGAACGCCTTCTCGGCCAGGTGAAGCACGACGCACGAGTCCTTGCCGCCTGAGAACAGCAGCGCCGGCCGCTCGAACGCGGCGGCGGTCTCGCGCAGGATGAAGATCGCCTCTTCCTCGAGCCAGTCGAGGTGGCGAGGGTCGAGCTCGGGGAGCAGCCGCTCGACGGACAGGGGAGCATTCATGCGGGGGTCTTCTCCTCGTCGTGCTTCACGTGCAGGCCGCATTCCTTGGCCGCTTCATCCTCCCACCACCACCGCCCGGCGCGGAACGGCTCGCCGACGGCGATCGCGCGCGTGCAGGGCGCGCAGCCGATGCTCGGCATGAAGGCATCGTGCAGCGGGTTGTAGGGCACCTCGCGGGTGGCGATGTAGTGCCACACGTCGCCCCAGCTCCAGTCGGCCACCGCGTTGAGCTTGAGACGGCCGGTGTCGTCGCGGTCGTGGAACGGCACTTCGCCGCGCGCGTCGGACTGCTCGCGGCGCAGCCCGGTGACCCAGGCGCTGCGCCCGGCGAGCATGCGCGAGAGCGGCTCGAGCTTGCGGATGCCGCAGCAGGCCTTGCGCAGTTCGATGCCGTCGTACATCGCGCGCTCGCCGTGGTCGCGCACGAAGGCAATCACCGATTCCGGCCGCGGGCGGAACACCTCGACCGCGAGCGCGTAGCGCCGCTCGATGCGGCCGATCAGCGCCAGCGTTTCGTCGTGCAGCAGGCCGGTGTCGAGCGTGGCCAGCGCGATCGGCAGCGCCTCGCGGGCGATCAGGTCGGTGAGCACCATGTCCTCGGCGCCCAGGCTGGTGGCCTGCACGATCGCGCCGGCGTGCTCGGCGGCGGCCTCGCGAAGCAGTCGGCGCGTGCGCGCGAGCCGCGCCTCGAACGCGGCGCTCGGCCGGGCGTACAGCTCGATCGCGCTCACCGCGGTACCCTCGCGCTGTGCGCGGTCCTTCCGCGAGGGACATCGCGCCCGCTTCGGAGCGGCCGGGCGCGTGCGCTCATGCGCAGGCTCCCTGGCGCGCGAAGCGAAGGCGCGGCTGCTGCGCGTCGGCCTGGTAGAACTCGGGGACGACATCGAGCATGCGCTCGGCCACCGCGATGCTCTCGCCCGGCCGCAGCACGACACTGTCGAAGCCGGTGCGGCGCAGCTGCGCGCACATGTCGGCGATCACGTCGCCGGTCGCGCGCAGCTCGCCGGCGTAGCGATGCCGCACGCGCAGCGTGCGCGCCAGGCTGTAGGCGCGGCCGTCGGTCCACTTCGGGAACGGCAGCGCGATCAGCGCCAGCCGGGCCAGGTCGGGCCGCAGCTCTTCGACGTCGCCGTCGTTGGGAAAGGCGACGCCGACGCCGAGCCGCGCCGGCCAGGTGTCTCGCAGCTCGCGCCACTGTTCCCAGCCAAGCAGCAGCCGCGCGGCGGGCACGAGGGGCACGTCGAATGGGACCAGGGACCAGCGGTCGTTGGTCGCGGTGACGAACTTCAGGCGCCGCGTGGTCATGCCGTCACCTCTTCCTGCATGCCGCGCCGCGCCGCGTTCGCCGCGCGCTTGAACGGCTCCAGGCCGAGCCGCCGCACGGTGTCGACGAAGCGCTCGCCGCCGGCGCGCTCGACGCGGTAGGCGTGGATCAGCGCCTCGATCACGTCGGGCACTTCCTCGGCGGTGAAGGCCGGGCCGATCACGCGGCCGGGCGTGGCCGGGCCGTTGTCGAGCGCGCCGTCGGAGCCGCCGAGCGTGACCTGGTACCACTCGGCGCCGTCCTTGTCGACGCCGAGCACGCCGATGTGGCCGGCGTGATGGTGGCCGCACGAATTGATGCAGCCGCTGATGTTCAGCTCGATGTCGCCGATGTCGACCAGCTCGTCGAGGTCCTCGAAGCGCTCGGCGATCGCCGCCGACACCGGAATCGAGCGTGCATTGGCGAGCGAGCAGACGTCGCCGCCGGGGCAGCAGATCATGTCGGTCAGCAGGCCGATGTTGGGCGTCGCGAAGCCGGCCGCGCGCGCGGCCTGCCACAGCGCCGGCAGCTCGCTCGTGCGCACCCACGGCAGCACCAGGTTCTGCTGGTGCGTGACGCGCATCTCGCCCGCGCTGTAGCGTTCGGCGAGGTCGGCGGCGGCCTCCATCTGCGCGTCGGTCACGTCGCCCGGCGCTTGGCCGGCGCGCTTGAGCGAGAGGGTCACCGCGCGGTAGCCGGGCAGCCGGTGTGCGTGCAGGTTGCGCTCGAGCCAGCGCCGGTAGGCCGGCGGCGCGTCGGCGGCCACCGGCGGCGGCGTGTCCGCGGCGTCGGTGCGGACGCCCTCGGGCAGCCCGAAGTGCGAGGCCACGCGCGCCAGCTCGCCGTCGGTGATCAGCGGCGCGACGCCGTCGCCGTCGGCCTCGAGGACGGAGCGGAACTCGGCCTCGACCAGCTCGGTGAATTTCGCGCCGAGCGCCTTGACGATGACCTTGATGCGTGCCTTCCAGATGTTGTCGCGCCGGCCCAGCTCGTTGTAGACGCGCAGCACGGCCTCGAGGTAGGCGAGCAGCTGGTTCCACGGCACGAACTCGCGGATCACCGTGCCGATCATCGGCGTGCGGCCCATGCCACCGCCGACGCGCACCGAGAAGCCCAGCTCACCCGCGGCGTTGCGCACCAACTGCAGGCCGACGTCGTACCAGCCGGTGGCGGCGCGGTCCTCGTGCGCGCCATTGACGGCAATCTTGAACTTGCGCGGCAGGGCGGCGAACTCCGGGTGCAGGCTCGACCACTGGCGCATGATTTCGCAGAACGGCCGCGGGTCGGCGATCTCGTCGGCGGCGACGCCGGCGAATGCGTCGGTGGTGATGTTGCGGATGCAGTTGCCGCAGGTCTGGATGCCGTGCATGTCGACCTCGGCCAGCTCGTCCATCACGTCGGCGGCGCGCTCGAGCGCGATCCAGTTGAACTGGATGTTGGTGCGCGTCGTGAAGTGGCCGTAGCCGCGGTCGTACTCGCGCGCGATCTTCGCCAGCCGGCGCAGCTGGGTGCTCGACAGCGCACCGTAGGGGATCGCCACCCGCGCCATCGGCGCGTGGCGCTGGAGGTACCAGCCGTTCTGCCGCCGCATGTGGCCGAAGTCGTCGGCGCTGAGGGTGCCGGCGAGGTGGCGCTCGAGCTGGTCGCGGAACTGCGCCGCGCGGCGGTGGACGAACTGGCGGTCGAAGTCGGTGTAGCGGTACATCGTCGAAGCCTCAATGGATGACCTTCAGCCCCGCCGTCACCAGCGAGGCGCACAGCAGCCCGCGCACCAGCCGCTCGGGCAGCTGCTGCACGAGCCGGGCGCCGAGCCAGATGCCGGGGATCGAGCCGGCCAGCAGCGCCGCCAGCAGCGACCACTCGACGTGACCGAGCCAAGCGTGGCCGATGCCGGCCACCAGCGTCAGCGGCACGGCGTGCGCGATGTCGGTGCCGACCAGGCGGCGCGCCGGCAGGCGCGGGTAGAGCAGCAGGATCAGCGTGGCGCCGATCGCCCCGGCGCCGATCGAGCTGAGCGAGACCAGCACGCCGAGCAGCACGCCGGCGGCGACCGTCAACGCCGGCTTGCGCGCCTCGGGCAGCCAGCGCTCGAGGCGCAGGCCGATGGCGTGCCAAGCCTGCTTGTAGGCCACGGTGACGGCGGTGAGCAGCAGGGCGACGCCGAGCGCGACGCCGAGCGTGCCGGCCCAGGCCTTGGTGAGGGCGGTGAGCGCCATCAGCCCGAGCGTCGCGAGCGCGGCCGGGATGCTGCCGGCGAGCAGCCGCAGCAGGATCGCGCGGTCGACGCCGCCATGGCAGGAATGGGCGAGCGCGCCCGAGCTCTTGGTGATCGCCGCGAACCACAGGTCGGTGCCGATCGCGGCCGCGGGGTGCAAGCGAAACACGGTCATCAGCAGCGGCGTCATCAGCGAGCCGCCGCCGACGCCGGTGATGCCGACGACGGCACCGACGCCGAAGCCACTTGCGATCGCGATCCAGTCCATGGGGTTGCCCGATTCGAAGCGGCGACTCTAGGGACGCGGGGGCAACGGCCGAACTACATTTTTCTTGGTTGCTTATGCGCAGGCAACGGCGGGGTGCGCGGCGCGGTCCATAGAATCGCGGCCATGCCGATGCCAGGGATGCGCCGGCGGGTGCGCGCGCTGGCGGCAGCAGTCATCGGCGCGCTGCTCGCCGCCTGCCAGACCGC
>JBLMVT010000228.1:0-4438 GCA_050256835.1 Betaproteobacteria bacterium
TGGACGGCGACGGCCTGGCCTTCGTGCACGCCGGCGGCACCATCGAGCGGCGCGAGTTGCAGAACGGCGAGACGCTGCTGGTCGACACCGGCTGCCTGGTCGCCTACACGCCGGGCGTGAATTTCGAGATCCAGTACGTCGGCAAGATCAAGACCGCACTGTTCGGCGGCGAAGGCCTGTTCTTCGCCAAGGTGAGCGGCCCGGGCACCGTGTGGCTGCAGAGCCTGCCGTTCTCGCGTCTGGCCTCGCGCGTGTTCGCCGCCGCGCCGCAGCGCGGCGGCTCGCGCGAGGAAGGATCCGTGCTCGGCGGCTTCGGCGCCGGCGGCCTGCTGGGCAGCGTGCTCGGCGGCGACGACGAGTGAGGTGAATTCGCGTGTCATGTCATGCTGGCGCAAGCCGGCATCCAGCGTCTTCGTCCGCACGCGGCTGGATCCGGTCTGCGCCGGGATGACGGCCCGGTGAAATGAGTCTTCCGTGAACCGCCTGCTCGACTCCTTCTGGCGCGCGGCGGCGTACTGCCTCCATCCGCGCGTGATCGTGCTGTCGCTGCTGCCGCTGGCCATCTCGGCGGTGCTGTGCGTCGGGCTCGGCTGGCTCTTCTGGGAGCCCTCGGTGGCGGGCGTGCGCAGCGCGCTGGAACACTGGTCGCTGACCGAGACCTTCCTCGGCTGGCTGTCCGCGGTCGGGCTCGACCGCCTGCGCGCGCTCATCGCGCCGCTGGTCGTGGTCGCGCTCGCGGTGCCGGTGATCGTGGTCGTCTCGCTGCTGCTGGTGGCGCTGATCATGACGCCGGCCGCCGTCGCGCTGGTGGAGGCACGGCGCTTCCCCCAGCTCGAGCGGCGGCACGGCGCCGGCCTGTGGAGCAGCATCGCCTGGTCGCTCGGCTGCACGCTGCTGGCGCTCGCCGCGCTCGCCGTCAGCGTCCCGCTGTGGTTCGTGCCGCCGCTGGTGCTGGTGCTTCCGCCACTGATCTGGGGCTGGCTGACCTACCGCGTGATGAGCTTCGACACGCTCGCCGAGCATGCCGACGCCGACGAGCGGCGCGAGCTGCTGCAGCGGCACCGCTGGCCGCTGCTGGCGATGGGCGTGCTCGCCGGCTACCTCGGCGCCGCGCCCTCGCTGCTGTGGGCGGTGAGCGCCACCTTGCTGATCTTCGCGCCGATCATCGTCGTCGTCGCGGTCTGGCTCTACACGCTGGTGTTCGCGTTCTCCGCGCTGTGGTTCGCCCACTACCTGCTCGACGCGCTCGATGCGCTGCGCCGCGGGCGTCCGCCCACCGCCCCGGCGGCGCCACCGCTGCCCGCGCTGCCGGGCGCCTGAAAGGGGCCCCGCCCATGCCGTTCGGCCTGATCCTCGTCGGCGACGAGATCCTCTCCGGCAAGCGCACCGACAAGCACCTACCGAAGGTGATCGAGCTGCTCGGCGCGCGCGGCCTCGCGCTGGAGTGGGCGCGCGTGGTCGGCGACGACCGCGAGCGCATCACCGCCGCGCTGCGCGACGCCTTCGCCGGCAGCGACATCGTGTTCTGCTGCGGCGGCATCGGCGCCACGCCCGACGACCACACGCGCCAGTGCGCGGCCGCCGCGCTCGGCCAGCCGCTGATGCTGCATCCCGAGGCGCGCGCGCTGATCGAGCAGCGCATGAAGGACATCGCCGCCGAGCGCGGCGAACCCTACGACGCCGATGCGCCGGACAACGTGCACCGCCTCAACATGGGCGTGTTCCCCGCCGGCGCCGCGATCGTGCCCAACCCGTACAACCGCATCCCCGGCTTCTCGGTGGGCGACGTGCACTTCCTGCCCGGCTTCCCGGTGATGGCCTGGCCGATGATCGAATGGCTGCTCGACACGCGCTACGCCGCGCTGCAGGGCCGGGGCGGCCGGCCGGCCGAGAAGTCGGTCGTCGTGTTCGGCTCGATGGAAGCCACGCTCACCCCGCTGATGGAGGCGATCGAGGCGGCACATCCGGGCGTCAGGGTGTTCAGCCTGCCGAGCGTCGACCATCCGCAATGGGGCCGCCACATCGAGCTGGGCGTCAAGGGCGAGCCGGGCACGCTCGACGCCGCCTACGCCGCCCTGCTCGACGGGCTGCGCGGCCATGGCGTACGCCTTGGCCCCGAACTGGTGCGCTGAGGTTCCGGTCGTGGTGCGCGACGCACCACGGGCAGGCGATGATTCCGGTTGCCGGCAACCTCGCGTGCCCCAAAACGCGGCATGCTTTCTGCTAAATTGCCCCGCGCCATGAGGGGCATGGCGCGGCCGCGGGTCGCGCGCCGTGCCGCTTTCACACCCGAGATTCCCGAGACCAGGAGAAGCCTGATGACCAAGAGCGTTGCCGACGTGATGAAGATGGTGAAGGAGAACGAAGTCAAGTTCGTCGACTTCCGCTTCACCGACACCCGCGGCAAGGAACAGCACGTGAGCGTGCCGGTGTCCGTTTTCGACGAGGACAAGTTCAACCACGGCCATGCCTTCGACGGCTCGTCGATCGCCGGCTGGAAGGGCATCGAGGCGTCGGACATGCTGCTCATGCCCGACCCGAACACCGCCAACATCGACCCGTTCTTCGAGGAGCCGACGCTGATCCTCACCTGCGACGTGCTCGAGCCGTCCGACGGCAAGCCCTACGAGCGCGATCCGCGCTCGCTGGCCAAGCGTGCCGAGGCCTACATGAAGGCCTCGGGGCTGGGCGACGCGGCCTACTTCGGCCCGGAGCCCGAGTTCTTCGTGTTCGACAGCGTGCGCTGGGGCGCCGACATGTCGGGCTCGTTCGTGAAGATCGAGTCCGAGGAGGGGGCCTGGAACAGCGAGAAGGAATACGAGCACGGCAACTCCGGCTACCGGCCCGGCGTGAAGGGCGGCTACTTCCCGGTGCCGCCGGTCGACAGCTTCCAGGACATGCGCTCGGAGATGTGCCTGATCCTCGAGTCGCTGGGCATACCGGTCGAGGTGCACCACCACGAGGTCGGCACCGCGGGCCAGATGGAGCTCGGCACCAAGTTCTCGACGCTGGTGCAGCGCGCCGACTGGCTGCAGCTGCAGAAGTACGTGATCCAGAACGTCGCCCACGCCTACGGCAAGACGGCGACCTTCATGCCCAAGCCGATCGTCGGCGACAACGGCTCGGGCATGCACGTGCACCAGTCGGTGTTCAAGGACGGCAAGAACCTGTTCGCCGGCGACGGCTACTCGGGGCTGTCGGAGTTCGCGCTGTACTACATCGGCGGCATCATCAAGCACGCGCGCGCGCTCAACGCCATCACCAATCCGGGCACCAACAGCTACAAGCGGCTGGTGCCGGGCTTCGAGGCGCCGGTCAAGCTGGCGTACTCCGCGAAGAACCGCTCGGCCTCGGTGCGCATTCCGTACGTCGCCAATCCCAAGGGCCGGCGCATCGAGGTGCGCTTCCCGGACCCGACAGCCAACCCGTACCTCGCTTTCAGCGCGCTGCTGATGGCCGGGCTCGACGGCGTCGAGAACAAGATCCACCCGGGCGAGGCGGCCAGCAAGGACCTGTACCACCTGCCACCCGAAGAGGACGCGAAGATCCCGACCGTCTGCTCCAGCCTCGACCAGGCGCTCGACTATCTCGACAAGGGCCGCGCCTTCCTGACCAAGGGCGGCGTGTTCACCGACACCTACCTCGACGCCTACATCGAGCTCAAGCAGCAGGAGGTGACGCGCTTTCGCATGACGACGCACCCGATCGAGTTCGACATGTACTACGCGCTCTGATCCGTCAGCGCTTCACGAAGGGGACGGCGCGGCCGTCCCTTTGCGTTTGCGCGATGCCCCACAATCGGCCATCCAGGGTCGGCGCCGGCGGTGCCGGCCGCGTTGTGGGGTGGGGGACTCATCGGCATGAAACGACGGACGGCATCCTGGGCGGCGCTGGCGCTGCTGGTCGGCGCGGCGCCGGCGTGGGCGGCGGGCGAGCGCCCGTCGGGCACGGTCTACCGCTGCCCGGGCAACCCGGTGCTCTACACCGACCAGCTGACGCCCAAGCAGGCGCAGGAGAAGGGCTGCCGCACGATCGAGAACGCCCCGGTGACGGTGATGCAGTCGCCGCACCCGCGCAGCAGCGCCGCCCCGGCGTCGCGCCCGCAGGGCAGCGTCGTGCCGGCGGCGGACCAGCGCGCCCGCGACGACGAGCGCCGCACCATCCTCGAGGCCGAGCTGCGGCGCGAGGAGGACAAGCTCGCCGAGCTGAAGAAGGAATACAACAACGGCGAGCCCGAGCGCCTGGGCAGCGAGCGCAACTACCAGAAGTACCTCGACCGAGTGGCCGAACTGAAGGCGGGCATCGCGCGCAAGGAGGCCGACATCGCCTCGATCCGGCGCGAGATCGGCAAGCTGCCGCCGCAGTGAAGCGCACCCGGCCGGCGCCGGCGCCGCCTCCGGCGGCGGTGACGGGCCGGCGCACCTCCTACGACGCCTTC
>JBLMVT010000229.1:0-2718 GCA_050256835.1 Betaproteobacteria bacterium
AGCGCACCATCTTGCATTCGAGCAGCGACGGGCCGCCACCCTCGCGCGCGCGCCGGATGATCTCGCCGGCGGCCTCGTGCACGGCGAAGAAGTCGGTGCCGTCGACGGTGATGCCGGGCAGCCCGAAGCCGGCGGCGCGGTCGACGTAGGAATCGACGGCGACGCCGTAGTCGCGCGAGGTGCTCTCGGCGTAGCCGTTGTTCTCGACCACGAAGATGGCCGGCAGGTTCCACACCGCCGCCAGGTTCAGGCTCTCGAGGAAGGTGCCTTGGTTGGAGGCGCCGTCGCCGACGAAGCTGATCGCTACCTCGCCCTTGCCGCGGAACTTGGCCGCCAGCGCCGCGCCGCAGGCCAGCGGCGCGCCGGCGCCGAGGATGCCGTTGGCGCCCATCATCCCCTTGGACAGGTCGGCGATGTGCATCGAGCCGCCCTTGCCGTTGCAGGCGCCGCCCTTGCGGCCGTAGATCTCCTTCATCATCGCCACCACGTCGACGCCCTTGGCGATGCAGTGGCCGTGGCCGCGGTGCGTCGAGGCGATGCGGTCGCCGTCGCCGAGGTGGGTCATGATCCCGGTGCCGGCCGCCTCCTCGCCGGCGTACAGGTGCACGAAGCCGGGGATGTCGCCGCGGCCGAAGTCGACGTGCAGCCGCTCCTCGAACTCGCGGATCGTGCGCATCGTTCGATACGCCTTCAGCAGCTCGGCCTTGTCCAGGGGAAAGGGATTCGATGCCATGCGGTGTCTCCTAACGGCTAAGTCAGCGGGAGGGAAGGCGGAACAGGCCCGCGTGCGCCGCGGTCTGCAGGCAGCGGGTCACGTCCACCGTGGGGAAAGCGTTCTCGCGCAGCGTGACGGCGACGCGGTCGCCGCTGTCGAAGGCCAGTTCGCGCTCGCCGTCGAGCGCGACGACGCCGGCCTCGAGCGCGACCGCGAACGGCCGGTCGGCTTCCATCGTCTGCCAGTGCGCGATGCCGACCTCGCGCACCATGCCGGGCGCGATCGGCGCGTGCAGCGCCAGCCGCCGGTCGTGCGCGTTGCGCGCCAGCTGCACCGCCAGCCCGCCGGCCTCGCGCCGGCCCAGCGGGTGCAGCAGCCCGCCGATCGCCGATAGCCCGATCGCCTGCGGGTCGGCGAAAGTCAGGTACAGGGCGGCCAGGCTCTCGGTCTTCCAGAGCGCGCGCGCGCCGACGTAGCGGTCGGTCGAGATCACCGCATCGACCAGCGCGATGTCGCGCCGCTGGCCCTCGTTGATCGACACCTCGAGCAGCTTGTTGGGCGCCAGCGCCTCGGCTGCCGACAGCCGCCCGGTCGCGTACAGGCCGACCGCCAGCGCGGTGATGGTCGACTCGCGCATCTCCGGGAAGGCGTTGTTGGTGCCGGTCGACAGGCCGGCGATCGGCACCGTGCCGCTCTCGCGCACCACGGCGCGGTGCGTGCCGTCGCCGCCCAGCACGACGATCGCCTTGACGCCGGCCTCGCGCATCGCCCGCGCGGCGCGGAAGGTGTCGTCGACCGTCGAGGTCGGCTCGAAGTCGAGGAACTCGATCTCGGGAAACGAATGGTGCAGGTTGCGCTCGCGCCCGAGCTGGCGCGTCAGCAGGGCGCGGATGCCGCCCTTGTCGGGCATCATCAGCACGCGCGGCACGCCCAGACTCGCCAGCGTGGTGAGCACGCGCAGCACGATGTTGACGCGGTCGGACGTCTGCAGGTTGCTCGCGTTGGCGACGATGCGCCGGATGTCGCGCGCCGACACCGGGTTGGCGATGATGCCGACGGTCGGTGCGCTCGCGAACTCCATGCAGTCGTCTCCTCCGCCGCGCGGACGCGCGGTGGGGGCGGTATTGCAACGGGCGTGCCAGCGGGGATGGTCGAGCGGTCTCGATGCTTCGTCGAGGAGGACGCGGCGACTCCCGTCGAAATCTGTCCGGTGACATCCGTCTCGTTGCGACAGGTGTCACAGGTCGAGTGTCACAAGCCGCTCGTCGAATCCGGTCGCCTGGGTGTTGCTCGACGCCGCCGTGCTGGCCGGGGCGCTGCGCTACGGCTGATTCACCCCGCCTGCCGGTTCGGCGACTCGATGCCCATCCTCTTCATGCGCCGGTACAGCGTCATGCGCGACACGCCGAGCTGGCGCGCGACGCCGCTCACGTTCCACTGCGCGGCGCGCAGGTACTGCAACAGCAGCGCCGCCTCGGGCGAGGCCGGCGGGTGCGGGTGCGGCGCCGCGGCGGGCAGGGCATCGGCCGCCGGGCGTGCGGCCAGCACGTCGGGCAGGTCTTCGAGGTCGATCAATGCGTCACTGCAGACGGCGCGCGCGTACTCGACGACGTTGCGCAGCTCGCGCAGGTTGCCCGGCCAGCGATGCGCGTGCAGCGCCGCGCTGGCGCGCGCGGACAGCGGCGGCGCGTCGTCGCCCAGCATGCACTGCACCAGCCACGCCAGGTCGCGCCGCTCGCGCAGCGGCGGCAGCGCGATGTGCGCGCCGTTCAGCCGGTAGTACAGGTCGTCGCGGAAGCTGCCCTCGCGCACGCACTGCTCGAGGTCGCGGTGCGTCGCCGCGATGACGCGGATATTGACCGGCACCGGCTTCGTCGCGCCGATCGGCAGCACCTCGCGCTCGGCCAGCACGCGCAGCAGCCGGCCCTGCAGGTCGCGCGGCATGTCGCCGATCTCGTCGAGGAAGAGGGTGCCGCCGTCGGCCTCCTGGATCAGCCCGCGCT
>JBLMVT010000230.1:0-4843 GCA_050256835.1 Betaproteobacteria bacterium
GCCGCTCCGCTTAGATGAGCCGGCCTGCGCCTGCCGGCGCAGGCTGCCCTGCGGTGCTCTGCCTCGTGGCCCGTCGCATAACTCGCTTTGCTCGCTGCGGTCGCTGCGCTCGGACAGATGCGACGAGTCAGTTCACGTGGCGCGCTGCGCGCGCTGGCCACGAGGCCTGCGCGCCTCGGCGGCTCACATGCGCTGCGCAGCCTGCCCGCCCGCCCCTTTGCAGAACCGACCGTGGCACTCGGCGAACGACACCCTGGTAGTTGAGCGGCAGGCGGTATCCGGGACGGGCGATTTAGTGGCGGCGAGAAGCGCAGGGCCGGGGTCGGCGCGCGCCGCCAGGCGCGCGCCTCGTGGACTGACTCGCGGCACTTGTCCGAGCGCAGCGACGGCAGGTCGCGAAGCGAGTTGTGCCGCGCGATCCCGGCCCGAGCATCGCAAGCGAAGTCGGCCCGCAGGGCCGACCGCCAACGCATGAGCCCGGCCCGGGTACCGCCTGCCGCGATGCCCTGACGCACCACCAGCGACCTCGCCCGCCTCACCCGCCTCACCCCGCCTCGACCGCCGCGAACGCGCCTTCCAGCGCATCGCACAGCACGTCGATCTCCGCGCGCGTGATCGTCAGCGCGGGCGACAGGATGATGTTGGCGCCCGAGGTTCGCACCATGGCGCCGCGGCGGTAGGCCTCGCGGGCGACCGCAGCGACCTCCTTCGCGCCGCGGCCGAACGGCGCCTTGGTCGCCTTGTCGGCGACCATCTCGATGCACACCATCAGCCCGACGCCGCGCACGTCGCCGATCAGTCGCGAGCGCGCGCCCAGCGACTCGAGCCGCTGCTTCAGGTGCGCGCCCTGCGTCGCCGAGTTGCCGACCACGTCCTCGCGCTCGAGCACGTCGAGCGTCGCCAGCGCCGCGGCGGCGGCGACCGGGTGGCCGCTGTATGTGTAGCCGTGCGTCACCGAGCCGCGCGCCGCATCGCCCTCCTGGAACACCTCGGCCACCTTCGACGAGATCGCGGTGGCGCCGAGCGGCACGTACCCCGACGAGATGCCCTTGGCCAGGCACCACAGGTCGGCCTTCACGCCCCACAGCCGCGTGCCGAACAGGTGGCCGGTGCGGCCGAAGCCGGTGACGACCTCGTCGGCGATCAGCAGCACGCCGTGCTTGTCGCACACCTGGCGCACCAGCGGCCAGTAGTTCGCGGGCGGCACGATGACACCGCCCGAGCCCTGCACCGGCTCGGCGATGAAGGCAGCCACCGTGTCGGGGCCCTGGAAGGCGATCTCGCGGTCGAGCAGCTCGGCGCAGATCTCGGCCAGGCGAGCCGGGTCGTCGGTGTACGGGTTGCGGTAGACCCAGGGCGTGTCGACGTGGAAGCAGCCGGGCAGCAGCGGCTCGTAGTTGCGCCGGAAGTTGGTGTTGCCGTTGACGCTCATGCCGCCGAAATGCACACCGTGGTAGCCCTGGCGCAGCGCGACGAACTTGGTGCGGTCACCCTGGCCCTTGAGCTTCCAGTACTGGCGCGCGAGTTTCAGTGCGCCCTCGACCGCGTCCGAGCCGCCGTTGGAGAAGAACACCGCACCGACGCCGTCGGGCTCCATCAGCTCGACCAGCCGCGTCGACAGCTCGATCGCGCGCGGGTGCGTGGTGCCGCGGAAGGTGTTGTAGTAGGCCAGCTCGTCGAGCTGCTCGACGATGGCGTCGCGGATCTCGCGCCGGCCGAAGCCGAGGTTGGCGCTCCACAGCCCGCCGACCCCGTCGATCATCTTGTGGCCGTCGACGTCCCAGATCCAGCTGCCCTCGCCGCGCACGATGATGTCCGGCGGCGTCTCGCGCATCGCCTTGGGGTGCGCCATCGGGTGCCACAGCGCGCGCGCGTTGGCGGCCTTCAGCTCGGCCACGGACATTCTCTTCATGCCCAATCTCCTCGCGAAGGCAGGTGCAGCCGCGCCGCGATCGCCGCCACCTGGCCGGCGACGTCGCGCAGATCGAAGTAGTGCACCTGCAGGCCGGCCTTGAAGGCGCCGGCGATGTTGCGGAACTGGTCGTCGACGAACAGGATGCGCGCCGACGGCAGCCGCATCGCCTCGACCGCCAGCGCGTAGGCGCGCGGGTCGGGCTTGAGGATGCCGGTGTGGGTCGCGTCGATGATCGTCTCGAACTCGTCGAGGATGTCCATGCGGGCGAGGAAGTCCTTGCCGTAGAACAATTCCAGCTCGTTGGACAGCAGGCCGATCTCGATGCCCTGCGCGCGCGCCGCGTGGATCAGCCGCTTGAGCTCCGGGCGCACGATCGCGTTCGGGTCGTTGTGGCGCAGCCGGCCGAGCATCGCCTGCGTGTCCCAGCCGGGCTCGCCGACCGCGGCGCCGAGCTCGCGGGCGCGTGCGGCCCAGTAGCCGCGTTCGTCGATCTCGTCGGCCTGCATCGCCTGCCACAGCGGATCGGTCTCGGGGGCGAGCGGGCCCATCCAGGTCAGCGAGCCGGGCGCCAGCCCGAGCAGCGCCTCGGTCTGCCGGTGACGCTCGAACACCGAGACGCTGAGCACGGCGCCGAAGTCGAGCAGCAGGCCGAGCGGGCGGCCGTCGTCGAGGGGCGGGGAGGAGAGGTTGCTCATCTCGTTGGCGTCACGGCGCAGCGACGCTCACCAGCTTCACGTCGGTGTAGGCGAGCAGCCCCTCGAGCCCGCTCTCCGAGCCCATGCCGCTTTCCTTCAGCCCGCCGAACGGGGTCTCGGGCTGCGAGACCCCGAAGTGGTTGATGCCGACCATGCCGGCCTGCAGCTCCTGGCCGAGGCGGTGCGCAGTGGCGAGGTCGCGCGTGAACGCGTAGGCGGCCAGCCCGTATGGCAGCGCGTTGGCGCGCGCGAGGGCGTCGTCGAGGTCGTCGAAGGCGTCGAGCAGCGCGATCGGGCCGAACGGCTCCTCGCGCTGCACGCGGCAGCTCATGGGTGCCCCCTCGATGACGGTCGGCGGATAGAAGAAGCCGGCTCGCTCGAGGCGACGGCCGCCAGCGAGCACCCTGGCACCCTGGTCGAGCGCGTCGTCGACGAAGGCCTGCATCTCGCGCACGCGGCGCTCGGCGATCAGCGGGCCGACCTGCACGCCCTCCTCGAGCCCGTCGCCTACCTTCAGCACGCGCGCGGCGGCGACGAAGGCATCGCGGAACGCCGGATGGATCGAACGATGGACCAGGAAGCGGATCGGCGAGGCGCAGACCTGGCCCGCGCCGCGGTACTTGGCGGTCGCGGCCAGCTTCGCCGTGGCGAGCGGATCGGCGTCGGCGCAGACGATCACCGGCGCGTGGCCGCCGAGTTCGGCCGTGTAGCGCTTGAGGTGGCGCGCCGCCTGTTCGCCGAGCAGGCGGCCGACCGCCGTCGAGCCGGTGAACGACACCTTGGCGATCGCCGGGTGCGCGATCAGCGCCTGCGAGATCGCCGCCGGGTCGCCGGCGACGACGTTGAGCACGCCGGCCGGCAGCCCGGCATCGGTGAAGGCGCGCGCGATCTCGAGGCAGGTCGCCGGCGTCTCCTCGGAGGGCTTGATGACCACGCTGCAGCCGGCGGCGAGCGCGCCGCCGAGCTTGCGCGCCGGCAGGTTGGCCGGGAAGTTCCACGGCGTGAACGCCGCGACCGGGCCGACCGGCACGCGCTGCACGGTCTGCGCGAGTACGTTGGGCAGGCGCGGCGGCACGCCGCGCGCCGCGAGCCGCTTCGCTTCCTCGGCGAGGAAGTCGATGATGTCGGCCGCGAGCTGAACCTCGCGCAGCGCCTCGGCCAGCGGCTTGCCCTGCTCGAGCGTGAGGGTGCGCGCGATCGACGGCGCGCGCTCGCGCAGCAGCGCCGTCGCCCGGGTGATGACGCGAAAGCGCTCCAGCGGCAGCGTGCGCGACCAGGCAGGGAAGGCGCGCGCGGCCGCCGCCGCGGCGGCCTGCACCTCGGCCGGCCCGGCCACCGGCAGCGCGCCGAGCACCGTGCCGTCGGCCGGGTTGGTGACGGCGATCGATCCGGCGTCGGTGCGGTCGACCCAGCGGCCGTCGATCAGCAGTTGCAGCGGCGGGTAGCTCATCGTGCGGGCTCCTTCCCCTCAGGGCGCCACCACGCCCTGCTCCGAGAACAGCCGCAGTGCACCCCCCGGTGCAGTGACGGCCGCGGTCAGGGCGAGCCGGTCCTCGCGCTGCGTCGCCTTGAAGCTGCGCCCGCCGTCGGCGCTCTCGAGCAGCGCGCCGTCGAGGCCGACGCCGACGACCCTGGCGCCCGCCGCGCGCAGGTCGGTGATCGAGCTCTTGGTGCCCGAGGCCACGGCCTGCCAGGTCGCGCCGTGGTCGTCGCTGCGGAACACGCTGCCGCGCAGACCGGCGACGACGAGCCCGCCGTCGTCGAGCGCCAGGCCGCTCCACAGCGAGCCCTTATAGCCGGTGTCGAGGTAGTCCCAGCTGGCGCCGGCGTCCTTCGAGCGCAGCACCGTGCCGCGCTCGGCGGCGACGTACAGCGTCCCTTCGCGGTCGGCGAACACGTGGAACAGGTTGCGGTCGGCCTTGCCGCCGTCGGGCGGCTTCGGCGGCTTCACCTCCTGCCAGTGCGCGCCGCCGTCGGCGGTGACGAGGATCAGCGACCACAGGCCGACCGCCACGCCGCGCTGCGCGTCGAGGAAGTGCACCGAGAACAGCGGCCGGTCGACCGACAGGTCGACGCGCTGCACGCGCCAGTGCTCGCCGCCATCGTCGCTGGCGAGGATGGCGCCGTCGTGGCCGACCGCCCATCCGCGCTTCGCGTCGACGAACTGCACGTCGTTGAGCGTCGAGCGCAGCGGCACGGCTTGCGCCTGGCGCCAGGCCCTGCCCGCGTCGTC
>JBLMVT010000231.1:0-3003 GCA_050256835.1 Betaproteobacteria bacterium
GGCCTCGAGGTAGAGGTCCTGGAAGTCGGTGTACCGGTAGTCCTCGGGGACGTTGACGGTCTTGCTGATCGAGGTGTCGATGAACGGCGCGACCGCCGCGACCATCTGCTGGTGCGCCTGCGCGCTCATCTCCAGCGCCGTGACGAAGGCCGGGGTGAGCGGCGTGTCGGCGCCCTTCAGGTGGCGGTACAGCCGCCAGGCGTGGTCCTCGACCGCGTGCTCCTTGAAGGTGCCGTCGGCGGTGCGCTTGCGCCGCGTGTAGCTCCACGAGAACGCCGGCTCGATGCCGTTGCTGGCGTTGTCGGCGAAGGCCAGGCTGATGGTGCCGGTCGGCGCGATCGACAGCAGGTGCGAGTTGCGCAGCCCGTGCGCGCGGATCTTCTCGCGCAACGCCGCCGGCAGCCGCGAGGCGAAGGTGCCGCGACGCAGGTACAGGTCGGCGTTGAACAACGGGAACGCGCCGCGCTCGACCGCCAGTTCGACCGACGCCGCGTAGGCCGCGTCGCGCATCACCTCGGCGATGCGCGCGGCCGTCTTGCGCGCGTCCTCGCTGTCGTAGCGCAGGCCGAGCATGATCAGCGCGTCGCCCAGCCCGGTGAAGCCGAGCCCGATGCGCCGCTTGTTGTGCGCCTCCTCTCGCTGGCGCTGCAGCGGCCAGCTGCTCACGTCGAGCACGTTGTCGAGCATGCGCACGGCCACGCGCACCACCTGCACGAAGCCGGCCTCGTCGAAGCGCGCGCCGGGTCCGAACGGGTCGCGCACGTAGCGGTCCAGCGCGATCGAGCCGAGGCAGCAGCAGCCGTAGGGCGGCAGGGGCTCTTCCGCGCACGGATTGGTCGCGGCGATCGTCTCGCAGTACGACAGGTTGTTGTCGGCGTTGATGCGGTCGAGGAACAGCACGCCGGGCTCGGCGTGGTCGTAGGTCGAGCGCATGACCTGGTCCCACAGCTCGCGTGCGGCGACGCGCCGGTAAACCCACAGGCCGTCGGCGCGGCGGTAGGCGCCGGCCGCCTTCTGCCCCGGTCCGGGCTCGGCGCGGTGCACCAGCTCGACCTCGCCGCCCGACTGCACGGCCTGCATGAAGGCATCGGTCACGCCGATCGAGATGTTGAAGTTGGCGAGGTCGCCGCGGTCCTTGGCGTGGATGAACTCCTCGACGTCCGGGTGGTCGCAGCGCAGCACGCCCATCTGCGCGCCGCGCCGCGAGCCGGCCGACTCGACCGTTTCGCACGAGCGGTCGAACACGCGCATGTAGCTCACCGGCCCGGAGGCGTTGCTCTGCGTGCTGCCGACCCAGGCGCCACGCGGGCGGATGCGCGAGAAGTCGTAGCCGACGCCCCCGCCGCGGCGCATCGTCTCGGCGGCTTCGGTGAGGGCGATGTAGATGCCGGGGTGGCCCTCGTCGTCCTGCGCGATCGAGTCTCCCACCGGCTGCACGAAGCAGTTGATCAGCGTGGCCTGCAGGTCGGTGCCGGCCGCCGAGTTGATGCGCCCGGCCGGGATGAAGCCGGCCTCCTGCGCGGCGACGAACTGCGTCTCCCAGTGCGCGCGCTGCTCGGCCGGCTCGGCCTGCGCCAGCGCCCGCGCGACGCGCAGCCGCACCTCGGCGAGCGTGCGCTCGTCGCCCTTGGCGTACTTCTCGATCAGCACCTCCTCGCTGATCTCCTGCGCGGGCAGTGTGGTCGCGGTTTCGGCCGTGGGCGTGTCGTGCGTCATGGGGTCTCCGTTCGAATGACGCGCCACCATAGGGAGGGGAACCATGGGCCGCCTTGACCCAGGTCAGGCTCCCCCGCCGGCCGCGCGCCGGTTGCCAATCTTGTCCTGGTTCAAGGTAGCCTGCGCACCGGGGCGATCAAATTCGTCTTCCCCGTGCGCGAATTGCGGATCGTCGAGACCGGCGGCCGCCGCAGGGCAGCGCCCCGCTCCATGGCCCAGAACCGCGATCACCTGCCGCTCGTCTATTCCTGCTCCGGCTGCTCGAGCGCGGCCCAGCTCGCCAACCACCTGGCGGTGCGCCTCGACCGCGCCGGCGCGGCCGAGATGTCGTGCATCGCCGGCGTCGGCGGCGGCGTGCCGAGCCTGGTGCGCAAGGCCGAGGAGGCCGCCGCGGCGGGCCGGCCGCTCGTCGCCATCGACGGCTGCGTGCTGGCCTGTGCGCGCCGCTGCCTGGCGCAGCGAGGCCTCGCGCCGACGCTGCACGTGCAGCTCGGCGAGGCCGGCGTGCGCAAGACCTACCATACCGACTTCGACCCGCTGCAGGCCGACGCGCTGTACCGCGGCCTCGAGCAGCAGCTCGCCGTGCTGTGCGACGTGACCGCTGCGCGCGCCGGCGACTGAAGGCACGGCCCGTCCCTATCCGCCGCGCGGCCGCCCGTACCAGCGACCATAGCGCAGCGCCCAGCCGACGCTGCTCGCCGCGAAGGCGAGTGCCGCCAGCGGCAGCAGCGGCCAGCCCTGCGGCCACAACGCGGCCGCGACGCGCGCCAGCGCCGCCAGCTGCAGCAGTGCGAACAGCGCACGCAGCGGCGCGTCGGCGACCAGCGTGCGGCCGCCCTGGCCGCAGGTGACGCGCGTCACCATCGCCATGAAGGTGCTGCCCATGTAGCCGATCGCCAGCGCGTGCAGCGAGGCCAGCGGAGCGACGTCCAGGCCGTGCGCAAGCGCGCCGAGCGCGAAGGCGGCCGCGAGCCACAGCAGGGCGGTGTGCAGCATCGCGATGAAGGGCAGCGCGTGCACGCGCTGCAGCCGGGTCCAGCGCCAGGCGACGACGCCGAGCAGCAGCGCCAGCGCGGCCTCGATTGCGGCCTGCGCGATGCGCAGCGGCGCGGCGACCGCGATGCCGGCCGCGCCGATCGCGGCCAACAGCGCCTGCAGCGCCAGCACCGGCAGCAGCAGCGCGAGCAGCCACGCCGGATGGCGCTCGTCGAGCGCGGGCAGCACCGCGCCGAACACCGGCACGAGGCGATGCAGGGCGCTGCTGTGCACGACCGCGAGGCCGCCCCA
>JBLMVT010000232.1:0-4638 GCA_050256835.1 Betaproteobacteria bacterium
CGGCAAAGGCGGCGGCGGCGACGAGCGCGAACAGCGCAGCGAGCAGCTTCTTCAGCATGGAAGGTCCTCGGGTTGGGATCGGATGGAGGCGGACGGCGCCGCCGGCCCGATAACGGCGCCGAGCGCCGTGCCGTTGACCGTCACGCCGCCGGCTGCGCCGCGAGCCAGCGCACGTAGCGCTCGACGCCGTGCGCCACGTCGGCGAACTCGTGCATGCAGCCGGTGGCGCGCAGGTGTGTCATGTCGGCCTCGGTGAAGCACTGGTACTTGCCGACCAGTGCGTCGGGAAAGGGCACGTACTCGACCAGCCCCTGCCGCACGAGTTCGGCCAGCGGCAGCGCCGGCTCGCCGCGCAGCGAGCGCGCCGTGTTGACCGTCGCGACGGCGATGTCGTTGAACGGCTGCGCCCGCCCGGTGCCGAGGTTGAACACGCCGCGCGCCTGCGGGTTCTGCAGGAACCAGAGGTTGACCGCGACCACGTCGTCGACGAACACGAAGTCGCGTGACTGCTCGCCCGGCCCATAGCCGCCGTATTCGCCGAACAGGCGCACCCGGCCGCTCTCGCGCAGCTGGTTGAAATGATGAAACGCGACCGAGGCCATGCGGCCCTTGTGCTGCTCGCGCGGGCCGTAGACGTTGAAGTAGCGAAAGCCGGCCAGTTGCACCGGCGCGCCGGGCAGGGCGCGGCGCACCACGCCGTCGAACAGCAGCTTGGACCAGCCGTAGACGTTGAGCGGTCGCTCGAAGACCGCTTCCTCGCGGAACGCGGCGCTGCCGCCGTAGGTCGCCGCCGACGACGCGTACAGCAGCCGGGTGCCCTGCGCCAGGCAGGCGTCGAGCAGGTCCTTCGAGCAGCGGTAGTTGGTGTCGAGCATGAAGCGCCCGTCGTGGACCATCGTGTCCGAGCAAGCGCCCTGGTGCAGCACGGCGTCGACGCGGCCCAGTTCGCCGCGCCCGAAGCGCCCGTAGAACTCGCCCTTGTCGAAGTAGTCCGAGAGCGCGGCGCCGAGCAGGTTGCGGTACTTGCTGCCGTCGGTGAGGTCGTCGACGGCGATCACGTCGTCGATGCCGACCGCGTTCAGCCCGTGCACAAGGTTCGAGCCGATAAAGCCGGCCGCGCCGGTGACGACGACTCTCATCCGAACAGCTCCTCGTAGCTGACGCTGGCCGTGCCGAACTTGCCGACGACGATGCCGCCGGCGCGGTTGGCGATCGGCATCGCCTCGCGCAGCGTCATGCCGCAGGCGAGCAGCGCGGCCAGGGTGGCGATCACGGTGTCGCCGGCACCCGTCACGTCGAACACCTCGCGCGCCTCGGCCTTCACGCGCACGTGGCCGGCGGCGTCGAACAGCGACATGCCTTCGTCGGCGCGCGTCAGCAGCAGGCCTTGCAGGCCGTACTCGGCGCGCGCCGCCTGCGCCTTCGTCTCCAGAGCGGCCTCGTCGACCCAGTCGCCGACCACCTGTGCCAGCTCGGCGCGGTTTGGCGTGATCACGGTCGCGCCGGCGTAGCGGCCCCAGTCGCGGCCCTTGGGATCGACCAGCACCGGCTTGCCGGCGCGGCGCGCGCTGTCAATCATGCGCGGCAGGTGCGTCAGCCCGCCCTTGCCGTAATCGGAGAACAGCACCGCGTCGTGCGCCGGCAGGGCCCGCTCGAAGTCGGCGAGCATCGCCGCGAGCACCTCGTGGTCGGGCTGGTTCTCGAAGTCGATGCGCAGCAGCTGCTGCGAGCGGCCGATGACACGGAGCTTGACGATCGTGTAGAGCTGCGGGTCCTGGCCCAGCACGGTGGCGACGCCGTCGCGCTCGAGCAGCCGGCGCAGCGCGCGTGCCGGCTCGTCGTCGCCGACCACGGTCAGCAGCGTCGCCTGCGCGCCCAGCATCTTCACGTTGAGCGCGACGTTCGCCGCGCCGCCGAGCCGTTCCTCCTCTCGATCGACGCGCACCACCGGCACCGGCGCTTCCGGCGAGATGCGCTCGACCGCGCCGAACCAGTAGCGGTCGAGCATCGCGTCGCCGACCACCAGCACGCGCGCGCGCGCCAGCCGTTCGCGCTCGACGGCCCCGGGGCTCACGCTCATAGATCCTCCAGACGTTGCGGCGGAAAAGTGTCCCAGCCGAGGCAGCCGGGGCATTGCCAGAAGTACTGCTGGGCCTCGAATCCGCACGCCGCGCAGCGATAGCGCTGCAGCGGTCGCGCGGCGCGCGCGACCGCTTCGCCGAGCAGTTGCGCGTCGGCGTTGCCGACCGGGGCGCCGCTCGCGGCCTGCTGTTCGAGCAGCGCGAGCGCGGCCGACAGTGTCGGTTGCGCGGCGAGATGCGAGAGCAACCGTTCGCGGCGCGCCGCCGGGTCGGGGTCGAGCCGGTTGATCGCGCCGAGCAGGCTCGCCGTCGGCGCGCGCCGGTAGAGGACGAGCAGGCGCTGCAGCGCGGCCGGCTGGGCGCCCGCGGCAACGGCGCTGGTGGCAAACTCGCCGGCCACGACGTTGAACAGCGCCGGATGCGGCGCCAGCGCCTCGCCCCACAGCTCGACCAGCTCGCGGTGCCGCCCCTGGCGCGCCAGCCGCTGGCCGACCAGCACGATCGGCCGGGCCGCGTGCGGCGCAGCCTCGCGGGCGCGCTGCAGCGCGCTGTCGGCCTCGTCGTCCCGGCCGCGCGCCTCCGCCTCGAGGGCCAGCTCGCACCAGTAGTGGGCGATGCGCGTGGCGTAGCTGCCGGTGCCGCTCTTCTCGAGCCGCTGCGCCAGCTCGATCGCACCGTGCCAGTCGCGCGAGCGCTCGGCCAGCGCGAGCAAGGCGAGCCGCGCCTCGGTGTCGTAGGCCGTTCCCTCGAGGTCGCGGAAGGCCGCCTCGGCTCGGTCGATCAGCCCGGCCTTGAGATAGTCCTGCGCCATGGCGTGGCGTGCGCGGTCGCGCTCGTCGCCGCTCAGGTCGGCGCGCGCCAGCAGGTGCTGGTGCACGCGCACGGCACGCTCGTACTCGCCGCGCCGGCGGAACAGGTTGCCCAGCGCGAAGTGCAGGTCGGAGGTGTCGGGATCCTGCTGCACCGCCTCGATAAAGGCGTCGATCGCCTTGTCGGTCTGCTCGTTGAGCAGCAGGTTCAGGCCCTTGAAATAGGCGCGCGGCGAGTCGCGCTGCTCGCGCCGCCACTGGCGCACGTCGAAGCGCGAGGCCAGCCAGCCGAACGCGAAGGCGATCGGCAGGCCGAGCAGCAGCCACTGGACGTCAAAGTCCATCGCGCGGCGGATGCTCGAGCGGCGCCTCGTCGGCCACGAACGGCGGCTGCACGCTGTCGATGGCGGGCACGGCGGCGCGCTGGCGCGTCGCCGCCCGGCGGTGCCGCCACCATGCCGGCACCATCGCGAACACCCCGAAGGCGCAGCCGAGGGCGAACGCCGCGAGCACGATGAAGACCATCGGCGCGTGCCATTCGCGGCCGAAGAACCAGTGGACGGCCGCATCCTGCTGGTTGTTCAGAGCGAAGGCGAACAGGGCGAAGAACACGAGGGCTCGAGCGAGCCAGACGAAGATGCGCATCGGGCCTCCGCCGACGATTCTAGGGGCGGCGCATCGCGCGCCCTCGTCATTCGCCCGCGGAGGTCGACGCGGCGCTGCCTGCCCTCGGGCCGTCGACGGCCTCGCGCAGCGCCTTGCCCGCCTTGAAGTGGGGGACCAGCTTTTCGGCGATCACGACCTGCTCGCCCGAGCGAGGATTGCGCCCGATGCGCGGCGGACGCCGGCTGATCGAGAAGCTGCCGAAGCCGCGGATCTCGATGCGGTGGCCGCGCGCCAGCGCATCGGCCATCGCGTCGAGAATCGTCTTCACCGCGAACTCGGTGTCGCGGTGGGTGAGCTGGGCGAAGCGTTCGGCGAGCGCAGCGACCAGATCGGAGCGGGTCATGTTCTTGTCTGCCTGTTCGGGCCCTGGCAGCCGTCGCGTCGCGGGCGCGACGGCGTCGCACTCACTCCTTCTGCGTGTCGAGCTTGGCGCGCAGCAGCGCGCCGAGGCTGGTCGTGCCGGCGGTCTCGCGCTCGTTGCTCTGCGCCAGGCGCTGCATCGCTTCCTGCTGGTCGGCGCTGTCCTTGGCCTTGATCGACAGCTGGATCGAGCGCGTCTTGCGGTCGATATTGACGATCAGCGCCGAGACCTCGTCGCCTTCCTTGAGCACGTTGCGTGCGTCCTCGACACGGTCGCGGCTGATCTCGGAGGCACGCAGATAGCCCGTCACGTCGGCGTTGAGCTGGATCTCCGCGCCGCGCGGGTCGACCGACTTCACCTTGCCGGTGACGACGCTGCCGCGGTCGTTGACCGAGGTGTAGCTGGTGAACGGGTCGGAGTCGAGCTGCTTGATGCCCAGCGAGATACGCTCGCGCTCGACGTCGACCGCCAGCACGATGGCTTCAACCTCCTGGCCCTTCTTGTAGTTGCGCACCGCGGCCTCGCCGGTCTCGTTCCACGACAGGTCGGACAGGTGCACCAGGCCGTCGATGCCCTGCGCCAGGCCGACGAAGACGCCGAAGTCGGTGATCGACTTGACCGGACCCTTGACGCGGTCGCCGCGCTGCACGTTGGCGGCGAACTCCTCCCACGGGTTGGGCTTGCACTGCTTCATGCCCAGGCTGATGCGGCGCTTGTCCTC
>JBLMVT010000233.1:0-8093 GCA_050256835.1 Betaproteobacteria bacterium
GCAGCGCCGCCAGGCCGCCCGGCACGAGCGCGGCGAAGCGCGGATTGGCCCAGCGCACGCAGCCGGCGGCATGGAGCGTCGCGAGGGCGACCGGCGCGAGGGCGAGCATCGTGCTCGCGGCGTCGCCGGGCGGGGCGGGCCAGGGATCGGGGCGGGGCGTCATGGAAAGCCAGTGAGTCTAGGAGGCGGACGAGCCGCTCTGCCAGAATCGGCGTCGCCTTCGATGACTTCCTTCATGAACGCCCTGCGCCTGTCGGTGCTCGACCAGTCGGTGGCCGTGCTCGGCCGCGGCGAGGACGCGGCGATCCGCGACACGATCACGCTGGCGCAGCACTGCGAGCGGCTCGGCTACCACCGCTTCTGGGTCAGCGAGCACCACAGCCTGGCGACGATCGTCGGCACTGCGCCGGAGATCCTGATGGCCGCCATCGCCGCGACTACCGCGCGCATCCGCATCGGCAGCGCCGGCGTCATGCTGCCGCACTACAGCGCGCTCAAGGTGGCCGAGCAGTTCCGCGTGCTCGACGCGATCGCGCCGGGACGCATCGACCTCGGCGTCGGCCGCGCGCCGGGCAGCGACCTGCGCACGGCGCTGGCGCTCAACCCGAACGCGGTGCACGCGGCCGAGGCGTTCCCGGCGCAGGTGCGCGACCTGCAGGTGTGGGTCGCCGGGCAGTCGCTCGAGGGCATCACCGCGCACCCGCGTGCCGATGCCGCGGCGGCCGAGGAAGCGGCGGCGCGCGTGCCGCAGCTGTGGATCCTCGGCAGCTCGGACTACGGCGCGCAGCTGGCTGCGCATCTCGGCCTGCCCTACGCCTTCGCCTGGTTCTTCGCCGACGGCCAGGGCGCCGACCTCGCGCTCTCGCTCTACCGCGAGCTGTACCGGCCGAGCCCGCGCCATCCGGCGCCGCAGGCCACGCTGTGCGTGTGGGCGCTGGTCGCCGACAGCGACGACGAGGCGCGCCATCAGGCGCTGTCGCGCGAGCGCTGGCGCGTCGACCGCCAGCGCGGCGTGTTCGGCGCGCTGCACGCGCCCGCCGATGTCGCCGCGCGCGGCTTCACGCCCGACGAGGCGGCGGTGGTGCGCGCGATGCGCAGCAAGGCCTTCGTCGGCAGCGCGGCGACGGTCGGCGCGCAGCTGCGCGAGCTGGCTGCGCGCTTCGCCCTCGACGAGCTCGTCGTCAACACCTGGGCCACCGAGCCCGCCGTGCGGCGCCGCTCGTACGAACTGCTGGCCGAGGAGTTCGGACTCAGAAACGGTAGTTGACGCCGATCGAGTACAGGTCGGTGTCGGCCTTGGTCGACAGCGCGTCGAAGCGGTAGCGCTCCCATTCGCCGCGGATGCCGAGGTTCTTGCTCAGGTCGTACTGCAGCCCCAGGCCGGCCTTCCAGGAGAGCCCGCGGTCGCTGTCGGACACGCCGAGCGTGTCGCGCTGCAGGCGGCCGCTGAACAGGCCGACGCGGCCCAGCGCCGAGATGTTCATGCCCAGCGGGACGCTGCCGACGGCGTCGAGGTATTCGCCCTGGCCTTTCAGGTCGCCCAGCGGGCCGCTGAACTTGCCGAGGTCGACGTAGCCGGCCTCGAGGCCGAAGTTCGGCGTGAAGCCCCAGCCGAGCCAGAGCTTGTAGCCGGTGTCCGACGAGTCGCTGGCGACGCCGCCGAAGGCGTCGCCCTTCCAGTGCGAGCCGCCGACGCTGCCGCCGACCGACAGGCCCTCGGCGAAGGCCGAGGCCGCGGCCAGCGACGCCGCGGCGACGAGGAGGGCGCGCAGGGGTTTGTTCATGGTGCTGCTCCTATGCGAAGACTGCGTTGGAGGGGCTCGTGCGCCCGAGGTTGCAGCGCCTGCGCGTGCGCGTTGCGGCTCGCGCGTGAAGTTGCGTGACGCAAGGTAAAGCGCCGCGCGCGGCGGGAACTTCCGCGGCGCGCGACAATCGCCGCGCGGCGGCCGGCCGCGCCGACCAGCGAAGGACATGTCATGTTCGAGACCAGCATCGCGGGCAGCCTGCCCAAGCCCGCCTGGCTTGCCGAGACCGGCAAGCTGTGGCCGGCCTGGCGCGCCGAGGGTGCGGCGCTCGCCGCGGCCAAGCGCGACGCGACGCTGCTGTGGCTCAAGCTGCAGGAGGACGCCGGGCTCGACATCGTCGGCGACGGCGAACAGTCGCGCGAGCACTTCGTGCACGGCTTCCTCGCCGACATCGAGGGCATCGACTTCGAGCACCGCGTCGAGCAGGGCATCCGCGCCGACCGCTACAAGGCGATGCTGCCGCAGGTCGTGGGACCGCTGCGCCTGCGCGGGCGGGTGCACGCCACCGAGGCGCGGCTGGCGCGCGCGCACACCCGGCGCAAGCTGAAGTTCACCCTGCCCGGCCCGATGACGATCGCCGACACCGTCGCCGACCGCCACTACGGCGACCGCCGCGCGCTGGCGATGGCCTTCGCCGAGCTGCTCAACGAGGAGGCGCGCGGACTCGAGGCCGACGGCGTCGACATCGTCCAGTTCGACGAGCCGGCGTTCAACGTCTACATGGACGACGTCGTCGAGTGGGGCGTCGCCGCGCTCGAGCGCGCCGCCGAGGGCCTGCGCTGCAAGACGTGCGTGCACATCTGCTACGGCTACGGCATCAAGGCCAACATCGAATGGAAGGGCACGCTGGGCGGCGAATGGCGCCAGTACGAGCGCATCTTCCCGGCGCTGGCCGCGAGCCGCATCGACCAGGTGAGCCTCGAGTGCATCCACTCGCGCGTGCCGGCCGAGCTGATGGCGCTGCTGACGGGCAAGGACGTGCTGGTCGGGGTGATCGACGTCGCCACCGACGCGGTCGAGACGGCCGAGCAGGTCGCCGACACCATCGGGCGCGCGCTGCGTTTCGTGCCGCGTGAGCGGCTGTTCGCCTGCACCAACTGCGGCCTCGCGCCGATGGACCGCACGGTCGCCGAGCGCAAGCTGCAGGCGCTGGCCGACGGCGCCGCGCTGGCGCGCCGGCGCCTGGCCGGCGCCTGAGGCTCCCTCTCCCCGCCCGGGGCGAGGGCAGGGGCGAGGGGGCTACTTCCCGAGGTTCTTCTTCTTGCCGCGCTCGATGACGAGCGTGGTCGGCGGCGGCGAGATCGGCGTCACCGGCTTGGCCGGTGTGCCGTCGCTCTTCCTGGGTTTCTTCGCTTCCCTGTTGCTGCGTTGCTGGCGGTCCGCCATGCTGGCCTCCATCGGCTCTGTCCAGCGCAATGCTAGCGCGCCGTTCGTCGCCGCGAGGCGCAACCCGTCACGCCGGGCGCGCGCTTCGTCGCAAACGGGGTGCGCCTGCCCCCGACGCTGCCGATACTGCTTCGCATCGACAGCCAAGGAGAACGACATGGACCGCTACGAATCACGCCAGCGCCTGAACGACACGCTGTTCGCGCTCGTGCTCGCCGTCGCGCTCGCCGCGGCCGGCTGGGTCGCCTGGGCGACGCGCGACGTGGCGCCGGCCACGCTGGTCGCCGGCCCGCTGCAGGTGCAGCTCGAGCGCGTCGAGGTGCGCGCCCAGCGCCTGCCGATCACCGCCGACGCGGCGAAGCCGGGGGCGCAGGCGAGCTGACGGGTTGGACGCACGGCCGCCACGGCGCGGTCTTCGCAGGCGGGCCCGAAGGTCCGCCTTTTTTGCGCCCGCGCGCTTGCGGCAGCGCCGCTGCGGCCCCACGTTCCGATCATGCATGCATCGTGGATCGACCGCATCGCCGGCTGGCTGCTCGGCCTCGTCGCCTTGGCCGCCGGCCTCGTCTTCACCGTCAGCCTGGCGGTCGCGGCGCTGTTCGTCGGCGTCGTGGCGATCGTCGCCGGCCTGCTGCGCGGCGGGCGCCCGCCGCTCTTCGCGGGGCGTGCCGCGGTCCGGCGCGCAGGCGCGGGCGAGGTCGTCGACATCGAGGCGCGCGAAGTGGGCGATTCCGCCCGCGCGCTCGACCGGCCCGCGGCGCCAGTGCGTCACGACGACTGACGCGCGCCGTCGGGCGCACGCGTCAGGGCGCGCCGTCCTGGCAGCCCTTGTCGAAAATGATGCGCCACACGCCCGGGGCCTCGCGGCGCCAGATCGAGGTGAAGGTGGCGATCCGCCGGCCGCTGGCGTCGTGCACCGGGCCGCTGCTCAGCGCCAGCTGCCCGGAGTCGAGCACCTCGACCGTGTCGGGGGCCCAGGAGAAGGGCGGCGTCGGCGTCTCGTAGAAAGGTTTCCAGGCGGCAGCGATGGCGTCCTTGCCGCGCAGTGCCCGCGAGCCGGCGAAGAAGACTGCCTCGTCCGACAGGAACGCGGTGAACGCGCGGTCGTCGCGCTCGGCCATCGTGCGCGCGAACGCCGCCTCGGTGGCGCGCACCTCGCCGGCCAGCGTGCCTGGCTCGCCGGCGGGCCCTGCGGCGCAGGCGGCCAGTACGCAGGCGCACAGGCCGGCGCCGACGGCAGGGATGGTGTGCATGGTGACGGCCCTCGCGCTGCGACGGGCCGCCACGATAGCAGCCCGAGCGTCAGTGCTTGATCTGGTTGCCGATCACGCCGCCGACCGCCGCGCCGCCGACCGTGCCGGCCGCGCTGCCGCCGCTCAGCACCGAGCCGGCGACGCCGCCGACGCCGGCGCCGATCGCGGTGTTCTTCTCGCGCGGCGTCATGTTGCTGCAGCCGCCCATCGCCAGCGCCAGCGTCAGGGCGCCGGCGGCCGTCGCCAGGCTTCGGATCTTGGTTTTCATCGCAGTTCTCCTGTCGTGGAATCGGATTCGAACCACGCACGTGGCCCGCAGCGCCAGTAGGCGCCGCCCGCGCGCCGCACACCATCGGCAGCCGTCGCGTCGCGCTGTGGGGCGCGACTGACATGGTGCGGGCAGGGTCTTGCGCGCGCCGTGTGTCAGGCCGTGCGCACGTCGGCGACGGCTTCGCGTCCGAAGTCCGGGCGCGCCAGGTAGGCCAGCACGCGTGCCGCGGCGTCGGCGGGCGAGGCCAGCTGCCCGGACTGGCGCAGCTGCACGAATCGCGCGTGCTCGGGAAAGCCCGTGCTGCCGGCCGCGCGCAGGTGGCTCTGCATGCCGGTGTCGATCACGCCGGGGGCCAGCGCCACCACCCGTGCCGGTTCGGTTTGCAGCGCCTCGTCGAGCGCGAGCGCGCGCGTGGCGTGGTCGAGCCCGGCCTTGACCGCGCAGTACGCGGCCTGCCCGGCCATCGCGCACCGGCCCAGGCCCGACGAGACGTTGAGCACGCGCAGGTCGACGCCGCGCCAGCCGCGCGTGGCGCGCAGGAACGCGCCGGTCAGCAACAGCGGCGCTTCCAGGCCGACGCGCAGCGCGCGCGACAGATCGACCGGCTCGACGGCGTCAAGCGACCCGACGCGTGTCAGCGCCGCCGCGTTGTTGATCAGCGTCGCGGCGCCGATGTCGGACGCGGCCTGCGCGCCGAGCCAGGCCTCGACGCGGACGACCACCGGCAGCGGGTCGGCGAGGTCGACCTGCCATTGCTCGAGCGCCGCGCCGCTGGCGCGCGCCAGTGCGCCCAGCTCGTCGTTGCGCCCGCGCGCGAGGCACAGCAGCCGGTGCGTCGGATCGGCGAGCAGCCGGGCCGCGAGCGCCGCGCCGAGGCCGCGCGAAGCGCCGGTGATGACGTAAAGCATGGAGAACATGGCAGGCCCTTCGCTACGGTAAGTGACATGTGTGCGCTCGTATCGCTTGTCGGCGCCGGCCGACAGCGCGCCGCGCCGCGCGCCGATGGCGTGCGCCGCCGCGCCTGCCTATCGTCGCTGTCATCCGATGACCCGGGAGATGACCATGACACTGCAACGATCCCCCCTCGGCGTGGCGATCGCCGGCGCGCTGCTCGCGCTGACGCTGGCCGGCTGCGAACGCCACGACACGACCGCCGCCCGACCGGGCGACGACACCCGCGCGGCGCAGCGCAACGCCGACGAGCGGCATGCCGATGCCTCGCAGGCGATCGACCAGGCGCGCGAACGCGCGCGTGCCGGGGGCCGCGACCTCGGCGAGGCCGCGCGTTCGGCCGGCGATGCGACGACCGACGCGGTCGGCGACGCGGCGATCAGCACCACGATCAACGCCAGGTACGCGAAGGACCCGAAGCTGTCGGCGCTCGCCATCGACGTCGACACGTCGGGCGGCAAGGTGGTGCTGCACGGCACCGCGCCCGACGCCGCGTCGAAGGCACGCGCCACCGAACTGGCGCAGGGCGTGCACGGCGTGCAGAGCGTCGACAACGAGCTGACGGTCGCGCCGCGGCGGCCTTGACCGCAGACCGGCGACGACGCGCCTGCCGGAATATTCCGTCGCCTGTTAGGGGAAGCGCCTTCGCGGCGCTTCGCTTAGGCTGGCCGCCCCACCCACAGCGAGGAGCAGCCATGTGCGCATGGTCGAAGCGGTCGATCCGACTCGGGTCGGCCATCGGTGTCGTCGTCGTGCTCGCGGCCTGCGCGAGCCGCGCCGCCGACAACCCGATGTCGTTCTTCGTCACCAGCGTCGGCGGCGGCAAGGGCGCGGACCTCGGCGGCCTGGCCGGCGCCGACCGCCATTGCCAGAGCCTGGCGGCGGCAGCCGGCGCCGGCGCCCGCACGTGGCACGCCTACCTCAGCACCAACGCCGAGGGCGGTGCCGTCAACGCGCGCGACCGCATCGGCCGCGGCCCGTGGCGCAATGCGAAAGGCGTGGTGATCGCAGACAGCGTCGAGCAGCTGCACGGCGCCTCGAACAACCTGACCAAGCAGACCGCGCTCGACGAGAAGGGCCAGGTCGTGAACGGCCGCGGCGACACGCCCAACCGGCACGACATCCTCACCGGCTCGCAGGCCGACGGCACGGCCTTCACCAGCGGCCCCGACATGACCTGCGGCAACTGGACCCAGAGCGGCGCGGGCAGTGCCATGCTCGGTCACCACGACCGCGTGGGCGTTCCCGACACCGCGAAGAACACCTCGTGGAACTCGGCGCATCCCTCGCGCGGTTGCAGCGACGCGGCGCTCGCCAGCACCGGCGGCGCCGGCCTGCTGTACTGCTTTGCGGTCGACTGACGCGCCCGGCGCGCCGCCGCGCTCAGCGGGGTGCGCCGCCGCTCGCGGTGACTCGCCACACCGCGTTGCCGACGTCGTCGGCGACGAGCAGGGGGCCGGCGCGGTCGAGCGCGACCCCGACCGGCCGCCCGCGGGCGTTGCCGTCGGCGTCGAGAAAGCCGTCCAGCACGTTGCGCGGCAGGCCCAGCGGACGGCTGCCGACGAAGGGCACGAATACCACCCCGTAGCCGCTTTGCGGCGCGCGGTTCCACGAGCCGTGCTGGCCGACGAACATGCCGTGCGTGTAGGTCGCCGGCAGCGCCGCCGCGCGCTCGGCGAAGGCCAGGCCGAGCGAGGCCGTGTGCGGCCCGAGCGCGTAGTCCGGCACGCTGGCGCGCGCCGCCAGGTCCGGGCGCGGCGGCACCCGCGGGTCGGGGTGGACACCCCAGTAGCTGTACGGCCAGCCGTAGAAGGCGCCGTCGCGCAGCGCCGTCATGTAGTCGGGCACCAGGTCGCTGCCGAGCTCGTCGCGCTCGTTGACGACGACCCACAGCGCACCGCTCGCCGGTTCCCAGGCCAGGCCGTTGGGGTTGCGCAGTCCGGTGGCGAACTCGCGGTGCGCGCCGCTGACCGGGTCGACCTCCCAGACGGCGGCGCGGCCCTGCTCGGCGGCCAGGCCGTTCTCGCCGGCATTGCTGTTGGAGCCGACGGTGACGTAGAGCCGGCCGCCATCCGGGCTGGCGATCAGGTTCTTGGTCCAGTGGTGGTTGATCGGCCCGGCAGGCAGGTCGAGCAGCTTGCGACCGCTCGCCCGGTCGAGCCGCGTCGCGCCGGCGCGGTAGGGGAAGCGCAGCACGGCGTCGGTGTCGGCGACGTACAGGGTGTCGCCGACCAGCGCCATGCCGAACGGCGAATGCAGCCCGTCGAGGAAGACGCTGCGCGTCTCGGCGACGCCGTCGCCGTCGGCGTCGCGCAGCAGCGTCAGGCGGTCGGCGCTCGGCACCGCGGCACCGGCGCGCTTCATCAGCGCCCGCGTGATCCAGCCCTTGACCCCGCGGCCGTCCGCGGGCCGCTCGGGCGCGGCGGTCTC
>JBLMVT010000234.1:0-6107 GCA_050256835.1 Betaproteobacteria bacterium
CGCGCTGGAGCGCCAGCGTCGACGACGAGCCGCGCTGACACCTGCTTCAGAAGACCCACAGGTCGTCGCGCGGGATCTCCAGCCAGTGCTCGCCGCCCGCCAGCGGTGCGCTGCCGTAGGCGCGCAACCGCATCGCGCCGAGGTGGAACAGGTGCTCCCAGCGGTCGCCGAGGTACATCGAGGTGACGAGCGGCAGCCGCACGCGGTTGTCGCCGCCGGCATCGGCGACGCGCACCCGCTCGAGCCGCACCAGGCCGGTCGCCGCCACGCCGGCGCCGCCAGTGCCCTTGTCGATGCCCCACAGCGCGAAACCCTCGCCGGCGAGCAGCGCGCGGCCGTCGCGCAGCTCGGCCACGCGGCCTTCGATGCGGTTGTTGCTGCCCATGAAGTCGGCGGCGAACAGGGTCGCCGGGTCCCCGTACATCGCCTGCGGCGTGCCGTGCTGCTCGATCACGCCATCGTTGAGCAGCAGGATGCGGTCGGACATCGCCATCGCCTCGTTCTGGTCGTGGGTGACGACCAGCGCCGACAGCTTGAGCCGCAGGATAAGCTCGCGCAGCCAGGCCCGCGCCTCCTCGCGCAGCTTGGCATCGAGGTTCGACAGCGGCTCGTCCATCAGGATGACGGGCGGGTTGTAGACCAGCGCGCGCGCGATCGCCACGCGCTGCTGCTGCCCGCCGGACAGCTGGTGCGGCAGCCGCTCGGCCAGCCCGGCGAGCCCGAGGTTGGCCAGCGCGGCGGCGACACGCTCGCGCACCTCGGCCGCGGGCACCTTGCGCAGCTTGAGGCCGTAGGCGACGTTGTCGGCCACCGTGCGGTGCGGCCACAGCGCGTACGACTGGAACACCAGGCCGAGGTTGCGCCGCTCGGCGGGCACCTCGGTGCCCGCCGCCGCGTCGTAGACCGGCCGGGCCTCGATGCGAATGGCACCGCGGTGCGGCTGCTCGAGCCCGGCCACCGCGCGCAGCAGCGTCGTCTTGCCGCTGCCCGAAGGACCGAGCAGCGACACCACCTCGCCCTCGGCGAGCGCCATCGACACGCCCTTGAGGATGGGGTTGGCGCCGTAGGACAGATGGAGGTCGTCGACGCGCAGCTTGTCACTCATGGAGCTTGACCCCGAAGCGCAGCGCGACGGCCAGCCCGACGGCCACCAGCGCGACGTTGATCAGCGACAGCGCGGCCACCATGTCGGCGCCGCCGGTCGACCAAAGCGAGACCAGCAGCGAGCCGATCACCTCGGTGCCCGGCCCGAGCAGGTAGACGCCGGTCGAGTACTCGCGCTCGAAGATCATGAACACCAGCAGCCAGCTTGCCAGCAGCCCGTAGCGCACCAGCGGCAGCGTCACGTGGCGGCTGACCTGGCCCTGGCTCGCCCCGGCACTGCGCGCCGCCTCCTCGAGCTCGGGGCCGACCTGCAGCAGCGAGCTCGACACCAGCCGCATGCCGTAGGCCAGCCAGACCACGCTGTAGGCCAGCCAGATGCTGAACATCGTCGCGCGCAGCGGCGCCAGCGGCGGGAAGAACAGGAACACCCACAGGAAGGCCAGGCCGGCGAGCAGCCCGGGAACGGCGCGCGGCACCAACACGAGGTAGTCGACGAAACGCGACCAGCCGTCGTCGCGGCGATGCGTGGCCAGCCCGATCGCCGTGTAGCAGGCGACCGCCAGCGCGCCGCCGACGACGCCGATCAGCACGGTGTTGGCGATGCCGCGCACCAGCGTCGGCTGTCCGAACACGGTGCGGAAGTTGTCGAGCGTCACCACCTCGGCCAGGTTCACGCCCTCGCCCCAGGTGCTGACGAAGGCGCGCAGCGCGATGCCCGACAGCGGCACGACGACGCTGGCGAACAGCCACAGCGCGATCAGCGCGGCGGCGACCCAGCGCCAGCCGCCCAGCGGCAACGGCCGCTGGCGGCCTGCCTTGCCCTTGACCGTCACGTACTTGCCCGCGTTCCTGAGCAGCACCCGCTGCAGCATGACGAGCGGGAACGTCACCGCGACGATGCACACCGCCACGGCGGCCATCAGGTGGTACGACGGCGTGCCGAGCTTGTTGGTCAGCTTGTAGAGGTAGGTGGCGAGCACCAGGTGGCCTTCCGGGTCGCCGAGCACCAGCGGCAGGCCGAAGATCTCGAAGCCGAGGAAGAACACCAGCACGCCGGAGAACAGCAGCGCCGGCCTGACCATCGGCAGGCTCACGTCGCGCGCCACCGCCAGCGGTGAGGCGCCGGCCATGCGTGCCGCCTCCTCGACGTCCGACCCCAGGCTCTGCAGCGCCGACGACGAATACAGGTAGACGTGCGGCACGTGAGTCAGCCCGGCGATGATCGCGATCGCCGTCAGCGAGTAGACGTTCCACGGCACGGCGCCGACGAGTTGCTTCGCCCACACCGAATAGAAGCCGACCGGTCCGGCGGCGACGACGTAGCCGAAGGCCAGCACCATCGGCGAGACGAACACCGGGATCAGCAGCAGCGGCTCGATCCAGCGCCGCCCGGGCAGGTCGGTGCGCACCATCAGGAACGCCAGGATGCCGCCCAGCGGCACCGCGATCACCGCCATGCCGAAGGCGATGGTCAGCGAGTTGCGCAGCGCGTCCCAGAAGTCGGAGTCGGCGAAGATGAAACGGAAGGCGCCGAACCCCACGCCCTTGTGGGGCATGAAGAACGGCGCGTCGAGCAGGCTCTGGTAGACGATCAGCGCCAGCGGCAGGAACACCGCGAGCGCCGTCACTCCGATGACGGTGCCGCGGGCCGCCGCGGCACGGCTCACTTGCTGCCCTTGATCGCCGCCTGCCACTGCTTGATGAAGTCGAGCCGCTTGGCCTGGTCGAGGTAGGCCAGGAGTTCAGGGCCGACCGGGATCGGCTTGAGCGTCGCACCGAGCGTCTTGGTGTAGCCGGCGAGCGTCGTCTCGCCCTCGACGTCGGCGCGGATCGAGCCCAGCTCGGCCTGGCTGGCGACCACCGCCTGGCCGCGCCTCGACAGGATGTAGTCGAGCCAGAGCTTGGCGGCGTTCGGGTTCTTGCCGCCCTTGGCGATGAACATCACGCGCGACATCACCAGCACGTAGTCCTTCGGGTAGACGATGCCGATCCCCGGGTCCTTCTTCTCGCGCAGCTGAGCGTAGGAGGCGAAGATGTTGAAGCCGAGCAGGTTCTCGCCCGAGCTGATGCGCTCCATCATCGTGCCCGAGCTCGACTGGAAGCGCGGGCCGGTGCTGCCCAGCGCCTTGACGAAGTCCCAGAAGTGCGGGTTGTGCTTGCTGTCCTGCGTGATGAGCATGAAGCCGACGCCCGACTTCTCGATGTCGTAGGTCGTCACCTTGCCCTTGAGCTTGTCGGCCTTCTGCGTGAACACGCGCGACATGTCGGCATGGCTCTGCGGGATCTCGTCGCCGGCCAGCAGGCGCTTGTTGTAGACGATGACGATCGGCTCGTAGGTCGTGCCGAAGGCCTCGTTCTTCCACACCGCCCAGGACGGCACGTGGGCGATCTCGGGCGAGGCGTAGGCGAGCGCGTGGCCGTCGGCGGCCAGCTTGATCTGCAGGTCCATCGACGAGCTCCACAGCACGTCCGCTGAGGCGCCGGCGGCGCGTTCGGCGATGAAGCGGTTGTAGACCTCGGTCGAATTCATGTCGTTGTACTCGACCGCGATCCCGGGGTAGAGCGCCTGGAAGTCCTTGATCAGCGGGTTGGCGGCGACCGTGTCGGTGGTGCTGTAGATCACAACCTTGCCTTCCTTCTTCGCCGCCGCGACGGTGTCGGCGTAGCCGGCCGGGTAGCCGGCGCTCGCCTGGGCGCGGGCGAGCGTGGGCACGAGGGGCAGCGCCGCCAGGGTGGCGACGACGGTTCGGCGGGTGTGATTCATGCTGCGCAAGTTCCTGATCCGAGAAGTTGCGAAGTATCCATGGAAAGTCCGGCGCCGCCCCTTGAAAGGCCGGCCGCTGCCCCCATACGAACCCCGACGAGAGGAACTGCCACGCGATGACCACCGAAGCCAACGCCCAGCCCCAAGCCAACGAAGACCGCCCGGCCGAGGCCGCCCCACAGACGCCCGAACAGCGGCTGGCCGACCTCGAGGCCCGTCACGCGGAGGTGTCCGACGCCTACCTGCGCGCCAAGGCCGAGGTCGAGAACATCCGCCGCCGCTCCGAGGAGGAGGTCGCCAAGGCCCGCAAGTACGCGGTCGAGGCCTTTGCCGAGAGCCTGCTGCCGGTGAAGGACAGCCTGGAGGCGGCGCTGACCCAGCCCGGCGCCAGCACGTCGCAGGTGCTCGAGGGCGTGCACGCCATCCTGCGCCAGCTCGGCAGCGCGCTCGAGCGCAACAAGGTGGTCGAGATCAACCCGCCGCCGGCGACGCGCTTCGACCCGCATCAGCACCAGGCCATCACGGTGATTCCTTCCGACCAGGAGCCCAACACCATCGTCGCGGTACTGCAGAAGGGCTACCTGATTGCCGACCGCGTGCTGCGCCCGGCCCTTGTGACCGTCGCCGGCAACCCTAACTAAAGGGCAGACGCGCCGTCGCGCGGCGCGAAACGCCTCATCAGGAGAACTTCACATGGCCAAGATCATCGGCATCGACCTCGGCACCACGAACTCGTGCGTCGCCATCATGGAAGGCAACACCACGAAGGTGATCGAGAACAGCGAGGGTGCCCGCACCACGCCGTCGATCGTCGCCTATCAGGAGGACGGCGAAATCCTCGTCGGCGCCTCGGCCAAACGCCAGGCGGTGACCAACCCGAAGAACACGCTGTACGCGGTGAAGCGGCTGATCGGCCGCAAGTTCATCGAGAAGGAAGTTCAGAAGGACATCGACCTGATGCCCTACAGGATCGTCGCCGCCGACAACGGCGACGCCTGGGTCGAGGTGCGCGGCAAGAAGATCGCCCCGCCGCAGGTCAGCGCCGAGGTGCTGCGCAAGATGAAGAAGACCGCCGAGGACTACCTCGGCGAGACCGTCACCGAGGCCGTGATCACCGTGCCGGCCTACTTCAACGACAGCCAGCGCCAGGCGACCAAGGACGCCGGCCGGATCGCGGGCCTGGACGTGAAGCGCATCATCAACGAGCCGACCGCCGCGGCGCTCGCCTTCGGCCTCGACAAGAGCGCGAAGGGCGACCGCAAGATCGCCGTCTACGACCTCGGCGGCGGCACCTTCGACATCTCGATCATCGAGATTGCCGACGTCGAGGGCGAGAAGCAGTTCGAGGTGCTGTCGACCAACGGCGACACCTTCCTGGGCGGCGAGGACTTCGACCAGCGCATCATCGACTACATCATCTCCGAGTTCAAGAAGGAACAGGGCGTCGACCTCGGCAAGGACGTGCTCGCCCTGCAGCGGCTGAAGGAAGCCGCCGAGAAGGCCAAGATCGAGCTGTCGTCCTCCACGCAGACCGACATCAACCTGCCGTACGTGACCGCCGATGCCTCGGGCCCGAAGCACCTGAACATCAAGCTCACGCGCGCCAAGCTCGAGTCGCTGGTCGAGGAACTGATCGAGCGCACCATCGCGCCCTGCCGCACGGCGATCAAGGACGCCGGCGTCTCGGTCGGCGAGATCAACGACGTGATCCTTGTCGGCGGCATGACGCGCATGCCCAAGGTGCAGGACAAGGTCAAGGAGTTCTTCGGCAAGGAGCCGCGCAAGGACGTCAACCCCGACGAGGCGGTGGCGGTCGGCGCGGCGATCCAGGGCCAGGTGCTGTCGGGCGAGCGCAAGGACGTGCTGCTGCTCGACGTGACGCCGCTTTCGCTCGGCATCGAGACGCTGGGCGGCGTGATGACCAAGATGATCAAGAAGAACACCACCATCCCGACCAAGTTCTCGCAGGTGTTCTCGACCGCCGACGACAACCAGCCGGCGGTGACGATCAAGGTCTACCAGGGCGAGCGCGAGATGGCCGCGGGCAACAAGAGCCTGGGCGAGTTCAATCTCGAAGGCATCCCGCCGGCGCCGCGGGGCCTGCCGCAGATCGAGGTCACCTTCGACATCGACGCCAACGGCATCCTGCACGTCAGCGCCAAGGACAAGGGCACCGGCAAGGAGAACAAGATCACCATCAAGGCGAACTCGGGCCTGACCGAGGACGAGATCCAGAAGA
>JBLMVT010000235.1:0-5967 GCA_050256835.1 Betaproteobacteria bacterium
CGACCCGCTGTCCGGCGTCGGGCCGTACGGACGCGCCAAGATCGAGGCCGAACGCGTGTGCGCGGCCTACCGTGCGCCCGCACTGTGCGTGCCGGTGCTGCGGCCCAAGACCTTCGTCGGCCCGGAACGCCTGGGTGCCTTCGAGATCCTTTACGAGTGGGCCTACGAGGGGCGCAATTTCCCGGTCCTCGGCCGCGGCGACAACCCGTACCAGCTGCTCGACGTGGCCGACCTGTGCGAGGCCATCGTGCGCTGCCTGACGCTCGACGCGCGGCGCGTCGACGACACCTTCAACATCGGCGCGAAGGAGATCGGCACGATGCGCGAGAACGTGCAGGCCGTGCTCGACCGCGCCGGTCACGGCGGCAAGGTGATCGCGGTGCCGGCCGCGCCGGCCGTGCTGGCGCTACGCGCGCTGCGCGCGCTCGGCGTCTCGCCGCTGTACGAATGGATCTACGAGACCGCGGCACGCCCGAGCGTGGTCTCGATCGAGCGCCTGGAGTCGCGGCTCGGCTTCACGCCCGCGCGCTCCAATCGCGATGCGCTGGTCGCCAACTACGACTGGTACGTGGCGCACCGGGCCGAGTTCCAGGGACGCTCGGGCATCTCGCACCGCGTGCCGTGGAGGAAGGGCTTCCTGCGGTGGGCGAAGTGGCTGTTCTGAGCGGCGCGACGATGGCCCCGCTCGCGCCCGCCGAGGCTCCCGCGCCGGCCGCCGCGCCGCGCGCCGACGTGCCGCTGGTCGTCGATCTCGACGGCACGCTGGTGCGCACCGACTCGCTGCTCGAGTCGCTGTTCGTACAGGCCAAGGCGCGTCCGCTGTCGCTGCTCGCGCTGCCGCGCGCGCTGCTGGGCGGGCGCGCGGCGCTGAAGGGTCTGCTCGCCGCCAATGCGATGCCCGACATCGAGACGCTGCCCTACCACCGCGCGCTGCTGCGCTGGCTCGGCGAACAGAAGCGCGGCGGGCGGCGGCTCGTGCTGGCCACCGGCGCCGACGAGCGCGTCGCCCGCCGCGTCGCCGAGCGCCTGGGCCTGTTCGACGCCGTGTTCGCCAGCGACGGCCGGCGCAACCTGACCGGCGAGGAGAAGCGCCGGCGGCTCGTCGAGGCCTTCGGCGAGCGCGGCTTCGACTACGCCGGCAACAGCGCGCGCGACCTGCCGGTCTGGCGCTCGGCGCGCCGCGCCGTCCTGGTCGGCAGCGATGGACCGCTGGCCGCGCGGCTGCGCGCGCACGGCGAGGTCGAGGCGGTATTCGGCGACGGCCATGCGCGCCCGGGCGTGTACCTGCACGCGATGCGCTGGCACCACTGGCTGAAGAACCTGCTCGTGTTCGTGCCGCTGCTCGCCGCCCGCCGCCTGTACGACCCCGCGATGCTCGGCGCCGTGGCGCTGGCCTTCGCGGGCTTCTGCCTCGCCGCCTCGTCGGTGTACCTGCTCAACGACCTGATCGACCTGCCCGGCGACCGTCGTCATCCGCACAAGCGCGACCGACCGCTCGCCTCGGGGCGGATGCCGGTCGGTCACGCGGTGGCGCTGGTGCCGCTGCTGTGGCTCGGGCTGGTCGGCGTCGCCGCGGCGCTGCCCGCCGCCTACGGGGCGACGCTGGCCGGCTACGTCGCGCTGATGCTGGCCTACACGCTGCGGCTGAAGGACCGCCGCTTCCTCGACGCCGCGCTGCTCGGCGGCGGCTACACGCTGCGGCTGCTCGCCGGTGCGGCGGCGCTGCGCATCGACGTGCCCCCCTGGCTGTGCGCCTGGAGCCTGCTGATGTTCTTCAGCCTGGCGATGCTCAAGCGCCGCGCCGAGGTCGCGACGGCGGCGCGGACGGCGGGCGTCAACGCCAGGGCGCGCGGCTACCGCGCGAGCGACGTCGCGACGATGGAGACGGTCGGCCGCGTCGCCGGCGCGGTCGCGGTGCTGCTGCTGGCGCTGTACCCGGTCGTCGAGCCCGCTGCCGCGGCGCTGCGAACGCCCGTCTGGCTGATCGGCGCGGTGCTGCTGTACTGGATGCGACACATGTGGGAGATGGCCGGGCGGGGGCGCATCCACGACGACCCGGTGATGTTCGCGCTCCGGGACCCGCGCAGCCGCGCCGCCGGGCTGGGCGTGCTCGCGCTGCTGGCAGCCATCGGATGAGACAGGCGTCGGGCCGGCTCGCGCTCCTGCTCGCGGCAGCGATCGCGCTGGCCGCGCCGGCCGCGCGCGTCCAGGCGGCGAAGTCGCTGGCCGATCTGCAGACGGGCCGCCGCGGCGAGTCGATCGCCGTCGGCACGTCCGCGCGCGCCACGCTGGTCGACGTGAATCCGGCCGTCGGCGCCTGGTTCGTGCTGACCATCGAGGACGCGCGCGGCGCCGCGACCTTCCATCTCGAGAGCGCCGACCCCGGGCGCCAGCGGCTGCGCCTCGACGCCGCCGGCGGCGGCGCGCTCGAGATCACGACCGACGGCGCGGCGAGCCGCTGCACGCCGTGGGCCGGCCCGGCGCCCGACGCGCTCGAACGCGCGCGCCGCTCCGCCCTGCCCTTCGCGCCGCTGTGCGATGGCCGCCTCTTCGTGCGCAACCCGGTGCCGGGCAACCGCACGACGCTCGAGGCGACGACCGAATTCCTGCGCGACCACGTCTGGGGTGGCGAGCGGATCATCGGCTTCGTGCGGCGCGAGTTCTACCGCGACGCCTTCGTCGAGCGCGCAGCCTCCGCTCCGCCCGCCACGCCTGCCGTCGAATCGCCCGCCGGCGCGCCGGCGCCGGCACGCGTGCGGCCCGAGGCCAGCGGCCGGGCCTTCGTGCCGACCGGTCTCGGCCTCGACGTGCCAGGCGCGCGCAAGGGCCTGCTGCCCGGCCGCTGGGCGGCGGTGCGCGGGATCGATGGTGTCTATCTGAGCGCCATCGCGCCCGCCGACCTTGCCGAGACGCCGCCCGATCAGGTGGAGGCGAGCGCGGTCGCCTTTCTGGTCGCCTTCGACCTCGCGCGCCTGGACCTCGGCTTCACGCTGGGCACCGAGCATCCCCGGCTCGGCTGGTCGGCCCGCGTGCCCGAGTCGGCGCGCGACGCGGCCCTGCCCGGTCCCGACGGCGTCGCCAGTGCCGCGCCGCTGGTGCGAACGGGGATGCTGTCGCCCGCGCTGGCGGCGCGCGCGGTCGCGACCTTCACCGGCGGCTTCAAGCGCGAGCACGGCGCGTTCCGCTATGGCGCGCTGGCGCAGCGCGGGCACGGCAGCCACTACGGCTTCGTCGAACAGGGCGTCGTGTTCAGCACGCTGCAGCCCGGCCTGGCGACGCTGTTCGTCACGACCGACGGCACGGTCGGCATGAAGACCTGGACTGACGCCGACGATGCGCGGCTCGCCCGGGTGCGCGATGCGCGCCAGAACGGCGTGCCGCTGCTCGAGCGCGACCCGGCCGGCGGCCCGGCGCTGATCGGCCCGCTGGTCGGCCAGTGGGGCGCCGGCAACTGGTCCGGCTCGGCCGACGAGAAGCTGCGCACCTTGCGCGCCGGCGCCTGCCTCGTCGAGCACGGCCGCGACCGCCATCTGCTCTACGGCTACTTCTCCGCCGCCACGCCGGTGACGATGGCGCGCGTCTTCCGCGCCTACGGCTGCGCCTACGCGATGCACCTGGACATGAACGCGCTCGAGCACACCTACCTCGCGCTGTACGCGCGCGAAGGCCAGCGGACGGCGGTGCAGCACCTGGTGCCGGGCATGGCGCAGCTCGACAGGTCGGTGCGCGGCGCGCTGGTGCCGCGCTTCATCGGCTTTCCCGACGACCGCGACTTCTTCTTCCTCGTGCGCAAGGAGCCGGCGCGATGAGGTGGCTGGCGCTGCTGCTCGTGCTCGCCGGCGCATCGGCCGGCGCGGCGCCGCCGACGCTGGCGCAGCAGAACGAGCGGCTGTTCGAGCAGCTGCAGCGCGTGCACGAGCTGTCGGCCGAGCGCATGGAGCGCCTGCGGGGCATCTTCGCGCGCTCGGGCTTCATCGGCCAGGGCAACCCGGCAGTCGCGCGGCACCCGGACACGCCGGCGCGGTGCCTCGAGCGCCGCGCGCAGCGGCCGGACCTGGACGCCGACGCCGCGCGCTTCGAGCGCATCTGCGGCGGGCCCTACATGGCGCCGCTGTACGACCCGCGCCGCGAACGACCGGAGGACGCCCGCGCCTGCATCGACCAGTACGAATTCCCCGACATCCCCTGCGAATACCCGGTCGTCTGGGTGAAGGCGCGCGAGGCGGCACAGATCTGCGAGGCGATGGGCAAGCGCATGTGCGACGCGTACGAGTGGGAGGGCGCCTGCCAGGGCGAGCTCGAACCGCCCGATTACCGCTTCGACCTGGCGCGTGGCGTGGCGCCGAACGTCGCCGTCGAGCGCATGCGATCGGCCCACAACCGCGCGCATGCGGCCGACAAGCGCTGGAGCTACGGGCCGGAGTACCGCCAGGGGGTATGCGGCACCGGCAGCGCCAAGTCGCCCGGCTGCAACGGCGGTGGCTGGAACATCTGTGGCTCCAACACCTACCCGAGCGGCGACTTCCCCGACTGCCGCAGCCCGCTCGGCGTCTACGACCTGAACGGCAACGCAGCCGAGCACATGAACCTGCCGCTCGAGCCGTCACAGATGGCCAGCCGCGGCAGCCGCGAACTGGGCGTCACCGAGATGAAGGGAAGCTGGTTCGTGTTCGACCGCTTCCGCGCGCACGAGGACTGGTGCCGCTGGCGCGCGCCGTACTGGCACGGCAGCCGGGTGATGGATGCGCACAGCCACGCCAACTACCACCTCGGCTTTCGCTGCTGCAAGACGATCGGTCAGTGAGCGTCGCCCAGGCTGGCCACGCGCGCCGGCGCGGCCAGCGCGCGCACCCGCGCCAGCGGCCCCTCGTCGCTCAGCGCGCCAGCCAGGCTGGCGCTGCCGAGCACGTCGAAGATCGACATCGGCCGTCCGTCGACCCAGGCCGTCGTGCCGACCAGCCGCACGCCGTGGCTGTAGTCGGCGTAGCGCTCACCGTGCACCGTGCTGAGCGGCTGGATCGGCGCGCCCGGCGCCCGGTGCCAGCCGTAGATGGCCACGCGCCCTGCCGTCGCCCACAGAAGGTTGGTCAGCACGACGTCCTTCTTGTCGCCCGCGGTCAGCGCGGTGTTCGGGGCACACGCCGCGTCGCGCGCGGCCTGCACCAGCGCGTTGTGGCGTACGACGTAGCCGGTCGAGCGCATCGCGTCGCCCGGCGGCAGCGGCTGCGGCGCGAGGCGGACGGTCGCCTGCGCGTAGATGACGTCGACGATGCGGGTCGTCGGCAGCGTGAAGCCGAAGGCCTCGGCCGCCTCGAGCGCGGCATTCAGGCCGAGCGGCACGCGCAGGAAATCGCGGTCGCTCCCCACCGCCAGGTAGTCGGGCAGCACGCACAGCGTCACGCGCAGCGCCGCGCCGCTGGCCGAGCGGCCGGCGAACTCGACCGGCACCGCGTGGCGCAGGAAGGCCGGCACGTTGCCCGCGCGCAATTGTTCGAGGACCGCCTGGTCGCGCGACACGCCGCTCAGGTCGGCGACGCGGCGAGCGAACTCGCTGCCGCTCGGCGCGTCGGCCGGCCGCGCCGGCAGCGCCTGCACGGCATCGCTGCAGGGGTCGCTACGTGCGGCGGCCGGCAGCACCGCCGCGAGCAGGGCCGCCGAGACGGTGGCGATCGACGCGAGGCGTGCGGGCATCCGGGCTTATAGCCCGGTCACGCAGCCCCGCCGGGCACGCCGTTGTTACCGTCCGTTAACCGGCGGGCGCTGCCTCACGAGGTGGGTCTCGAACCAGTCGCCCGCCACGTTGGCCACCTGCTCGAGCGCGCCGGCCTCCTCGAACAGGCGCGTGGCCCGCGCCACGAGGTGGAGCCGCCGCTCGCCTGCAATCGCGCGCTGCGCCTCGCGGTTGTCGGCCAGCCGCTCGGCGTCGAGGTCGCCGACGACGAGCAGCGTCGGCGCGCGCAGCCGGCC
>JBLMVT010000236.1:0-12653 GCA_050256835.1 Betaproteobacteria bacterium
TTGATCGGCGTGTCATAGTCGCGCCCCGCGGCGGCTCATCCGCCGTCCGCCAGGAGGCAGCTTGGCTCTACGGCACCTCGCGCTGGCGCTCTCGGTCATCGGCGCCCTTCACGGTTGCTCTCTGCCGGCAGCTCCATCACCGCAAGGCGTCGAGCGCCTGTATGTGCTCGACTGCGGTGAGGGGCCAACCCCGGACGTCTCGCGCTGGTCGCCAGGCGTCAACGTCGGCCGGCCGATGGAGTTCGCCGACAGCTGCTTCCTTGTTCGACACCGCCAGGGCTGGCTGCTCTGGGACACCGGCGTGCCGGATGCCGTCGCCGCCCTGCCCGATGGCCTGCCTCCGGCCGATCCGCGCGCGGTGCGCTGGCATCGTGCGCGGACGCTGGCCTCGCAGCTCGAGGAGGTGCAGGTGCACCCGGCGGACATCCGCTACGTGGCCGTCTCGCACAGCCACCCCGACCACACCGGCAACCTGGCGCTGTTCCCGAACGCGACGCTGCTCGTGCAGCGCACGGAGTACGACTGGCCCGGGCCGGGTGGCAAGCCGCGCTTCCCGGCCGGCATGGCGGTGCGGAAGCTCGACGGCGATCACGACGTGTTCGGCGACGGCAGCGTCACCGTGCTCGCCACGCCCGGACACACCCCGGGCCACCAGTCGCTGCTGGTGAAGCTGCCGCACACCGGCGCCGTGCTGCTGTCGGGCGACGCCGTGCATTTCAGGGACAACTGGGAGCACCGACGCGTGCCGAGCATCAACGCCAACGCGGCGCAGACGCTGGCGTCGATGCAGCGCCTGGCCCAGGTGCTCGAGCGTGAGCACGCGCAGCTCTGGATCAACCATGACAAGGCGCAGCGGGACGGGCTGAAGCTCGCCCCCGCGTTCTATGACTAGCGAGGGCCAGGGAGAGTCAGGCAAGAGTCGGAAGGCGAAGGGATGGACCCGTCTGCCGCCCGTGGCGCATTCGAGCCATGAAGGCTGCCGAGGCGGTTGAATCTACTGTTCACGATGGAGGGCGACTTCGCCGCCGCCCTTGCGCACCATAAGGAGACTGCCATGACCGGTTCCATGTCTTCCACCGCCCTCCGACTCGATCCTCCCGGCCCCGGCGCGTGGACCCAGGACGCGGTGCACTTTCCCCGGCCGTTGACGCGCTACTTCCAGGAGGTGCACCCGGCCGCGTTCCGGGCCGGCACGCAGGATTTCGCGCGCTTCTACGGCATGCTGATCGACGGCCTGCAGATCGCCTACGTGCAGGGCTTCGCGTACAGCCAGGTGGTACCGCCCCCCGAGGCCGAACTGCCTGAACGCTTCGGCCGCGCCGAACTCACCTACGCGGACAAGCTCTGGCGCGCGCAACTGCGCGAATGGGACGAGAAACGCAAGCCAGTGACCCTGCAGCGCCATCGCGAACTGCAGCGCATCGACCCCGCAGCGCTCGGCGACGCCGACCTGGTGGCCCACCTGAGGTACTGCCGCGACCACCATGCCGCGATGCTGACACAGCACATGCGCTTCACCGGGGCGGCCCTGCTGCCCACTGGCGACTTCCTGGCCCATGCGGGCGACTGGACCATGCTGCCGCCGTCGCAGCTGCTGGGCCTGCTGCGCGGCGCAGCCGAGGTGTCGGCCGGGGGCTCGGGGGAACTGGCCCGCGTGAAGCTGGCTTTCGCCGGCGACGACGAGGCGCGCCGCCTGCTCGCATCCGGCGACGACCCGTCGTCGCTGATCGAGCGGTTGCGTGCGCTGCCCGGCGACGCCGGTACGGCCGTCCGGGGCTACCTGGATTTGGTGGGTCACAGGCTAGTGGATGGCTTCGACATCGCCCAGCCGACGGCGCTGGAGACGCCTGATGCGCTACTGCGATCGCTGCGCGCGGCCGTGGCCGGCGAGAGCCCGCTCGATGCCGACCTCGACGATCGCATCGCCACGGTGCGTGAGCAGGTGCCGGCCGCGCACCGAGAGCAGTTCGACGAACTGCTCGCCGAAGCCCGCCTGACCTACCGCCTGCGCGACGAGCGCGGCGTCTACAGCGACATCTGGGCGTCTGGCCTCATGCGGCGCGCCGTGCTGGCGGCCGGCCGGCGGGTGGCGGCGCGCGGGCTTCTCGAGCTGCCGGAACAACTTCTCGACGCCAGCCTGGACGAGATGTGCGCGCTGGTGTCCGACCGCGGCGGTCCGGCGGCCGAGGAGCTCGCACAGCGCGCGGCGTTCCGCGCCACCTACTCCGCCAAGGACGTGCCGCCCCTGCTCGGCCCGCCGCCGCCGCCGCCGGACCTGTCCGCGCTGCCACCCGCCGTTGGCCGACTGATGCGCGCCACGTCCATCGCGCTGGACCATGTGTTCAGCAGCTCGAGCGCCGTGCACGAAGACGATGTGCTCTACGGGCTGGCGGCGAGCAAGGGAGTCTGCGAGGGGCCGGCACGCCGCGTGTCGGGCCCGGCGGAGTTCGATCGCATCCAGCGCGGCGACGTGCTCGTCACCGAGTCGACCAGCGAGGCGTTCAACATCCTGCTGCCGTTGCTGGGCGCGATCGTCACCGACAACGGCGGCTTGCTGTCGCATGCGGCGATCGTGGCCCGCGAGTACGGCATTCCCGGTGTGGTCGGCACCCGCGAGGCGACCGAGCGCATCGCCGACGGCGTGCAGGTGCGGGTCGATGGCGATGCGGGCGAGGTGACGGTGCTCGGGTGAAGCTCGTCGTCCCGCTCGCGGACGCGCGCGAAACCGCGCAGTTCGGATCGAAGGCCGTGGGCCTCGGCGAGGCGGTCCGCCAGGGCTTGGCCGTGCCGCCGGGCGCCGCCTTGTCCGGTGGCCTGGTCGAAGCGGTCGCGGCCAAGGACGCCAAGGCCATCGAGAAGCTCGCGGCCGCGCTCGGCAGGCTTGCGCCTCCCTTCGCGGTGCGCTCGTCGGCCGTCGACGAAGACGGCGCCATGGCCAGCTTCGCCGGGCAGCATTTGACGGTGCTCAACGTCCACAGCGCGGTCGACGTGCCGGATGCCGTGCGCGAGGTGTGGTGGTCGGCGAATTCTGATGCCGCGATCACCTACCGCCAGCAGATGGGCCTGTTCACGCGGCCGAGCGTGGGCGTCGTCGTCCAGACGCTGCTCGACCCCGAGGTCGCCGGCGTCATGTTCACCGAACATCCGATCAGCGGCGCGGACGAGCGACTGGTCGAGGCCAGCTGGGGTCTGGGCGAGGCCGTGGTGGCCGGGTTGGTGGTGCCCGATCACTTCCGGCTCGACCGCGCCGGCCGCGTGCTGGAGCGCAAGGCCGGACGCAAGCGCATCGCGGTGCGCACGCTGCCCAACGGCGGCACCTACGAGCAGGCCGTGGCGCCCGCGCAGGTGACGCAACTCTGTCTCGACGACGCGCAGCTCGCGGAGCTAGCGGGTCTGGCCCTGCGGTGCGAGCGGGCCTATGGCCCGCGCCGCGACATCGAATGGGCCATCCAGAGCGGCACGCTGTACCTGTTGCAGTGCCGCGGCGTCACCACGGGCGCCTCACGGCCAGAAACGCCTCCGCCGCCGGTGCGCAACGCGGTGGGCGCGCTGCAGCGCGTAACGTTTTTTTCCGACCTGGACCGTCGGCAGACCGAGCAGGTCGCCCGCCTGCTGAAGGAGCGCCGATTCGCCAAGGGCGAGACGGTGATCCGCGAGGGCTCCGGCGCCGCGGCCTTCTACATCATCGACACCGGCGAGGCCGCGGTCTCCAGCCGTGGCGTGCCCATCAACGTGCTCGGCCCGGGCGACCATTTCGGCGAGATCGCGCTGATCGACGGAGGTCCCCGCTCGGCGACGGTGGTGGCGAGCACGGACCTGGTGTGCTATGGCCTAACGTACTGGGAGTTCCGGCCGCTGGTGGAGCGCAACGGCACGATCGCCTGGAAGCTGCTGCAGGCGTTGGCGCGGCGCGTGCGCGCCGCCGAACAAGCGCCGCGCGCGGCGCCTCGCACGGAGGGCTGACCCTCCGGCGATGGCGGATGCGGCGATCGTGCGCTTGCCGCTGATGGCAGCCGCCGCCGCGTGCCGCGAGGCCCCGGCCGGTGCACTGCGGTGAGCGCAACGCCGCCGAACCCCGAGGGCGGCGCGTCCGCGCAAGGCGCTTCCGCTCGACTACGCGCTTCAAGTCAACCCGCGAGGCTGCGCCCTTCACGGCATTCGGTAGGCGGATTGCATGTCCGGCAGATCAGGGGTGGAGCCACCGCCGGCTCTGAGTCGGCCATCTCTGCGAGCTAGTTTCGCGACGCCGGAGGCCCGAGGCGCACCTTGATGGAGCCCAAGGCGACCGCACAGGGGCCTGGGCCCGTCTTCGGTGCGCAGGCGCCGCCGTAGCACCCCTTCCGGGTGCTCTCCGAGGTGTGATACCGCGGAATATCGCTGGCGACGAAATTGCATGCATCTGCGATCGTGGTCGGCCTGGGAGATCGAGATGTACCTGGAGGAACGCGACGAAGGCGACTACCGCATCCACGCGGGCGCGCTCGAGGCGACCCATGCCGAGGGGTTCGTGGCGGCGGTCGTCGTGAACCGGTGCCGAGGCGTTGAACGACCGAGGGAGGCGTACCGCGCCGTGAGCATGTCGGGCGGCACTGGCGCGATCCGCAAGCGGCGCTGCGCTACGCCCTCGCCCGAGCCCGCGAGGTCCGGAGCCCGGGCGGCTGGCTTGTTGAGCAGGGAGGAGTCGAGATGCGTGAACTGGGCTACGTCGCTGTCGTGCTGGCGCTCGCCCTCGCATCGGCCTTGTTCGTCGCGCTGGCCGGTGCAGGAGTACTGCCGGGCTGTCCGGTGTCGATCGGGAGCTACGGAATCGTCGAGCGGTCGCTCGCGTCAATTCCGAGGTGACAGGCCGCTTCCGGCGAGCTGGAACAGCGCTGGCCGCTCGCCTGCTAATGCACGTCGGACGGATGCGGGACGGCCGCTCGATCCAGAGCACGTGGCTCTCGCCGGGTCGCCGCGGCGTCCCCGGCAAATCGATCGCTAAGCAATGTCTTATCCATGCAGTAAGTCGATGTGACTTCACCTCGCCGAGCCTCGAACCCATAGTCAAGGCCCTCGCGCGCCCGATCGCGCCCGGCTCCGAAGAAGCCCGGCACCCGGCCCGCATCCTTTCCCGAAGAGACTGGACGATGACTAGCCACGTTGCCTTCTACGGCTGCACGGGCCTCCTGTTCGGCGCCGCCTTCGCGCGGCCTGCCGCCTGAGGGGTAGCGTGGCGCGACTCGAGGCGATCCTGTGGGACGTGGACGGCACGCTGGCCGAGACCGAGCGCGACGGCCACCTCGTCGCCTTCAACCAGGCCTTCGCCGCGTGCGGCCTGCCGTGGCGCTGGAGCACGGAGCGCTACGGCGAACTGCTGCGCATCACCGGCGGACGCGAGCGCATCCTGCACGACATGGCACGGCGCTCGGATGCGCCGGCGCTGCCCGGCGAGCGTGAGGCGCTGGCAGGCCGGATCCACGGCCTCAAGAACCGCCTGTACGCGCAGATCGTCGAGGCGGCGCGACTGCCGCTACGCGCCGGCGTGCGCGAACTGCTTGAGGAGTGCCGCGAACACGGCATCAGGCTCGCCATCGCCACCACCACCAGCCGCTCCAACGTGCAGGCGCTCCTCGGCGCGCACTTCGGCGACGACTGGCCACGCTGGTTCCCGGTGGTGGTTTGCGGCGAGGACGTGCGCAGCAAGAAGCCCGACCCCGAGGTGTACCAGCACGCCCTGCGCGAACTCGGCATCGGGCCGCTGCAAGCGCTGGCCGTCGAGGACTCGCCCGGCGGCGCTGCCGCGGCCCGGGCGGCCGACGTGCCGGTGATCGTGCCGCTGAGCTGCTACTTTGCCGAAGCCGCCTTCGAGGGCGTCACCGCCATCGGCCCGGGTCTGCACACACGCACAGGCTGGCGGCCGGGACTCGCCGATGCGGATGCCGCACCGGGGCGCGTGACCCTGTGCGACCTCGAGCGCTGGCGCGAGTGCATGGATACCGTCTCGCTGTTCCCATCCTGAGGACATCCCTTCGCGATCACCCTTCTTCACGACATCGGAGTCGACATCGATGGCCTTCGTCACCCTGCGCCAGGTCCTGGACCACGCCGCCGAGCACGACTACGGCGTGCCCGCCTTCAACGTCAACAACCTCGAGCAGATCCAGTCGATCATGGAAGCGGCCCAGGAGACGCAGTCACCGGTGATCCTGCAGGCCTCGGCCGGCGCGCGCAAGTACGCCGGCGAAGCCTACCTGCGCCACCTGGTGCTCGCGGCGGTCGAGACGCACCCCGACGTGCCGGTGGTGCTGCACCAGGACCACGGCGCCTCGCCGGCGGTGTGCCAGCAGTCGATCCGCTCGGGCTTCACCAGCGTGATGATGGACGGCTCGCTGCGCGAGGACGCGAAAACGTCGGCCAGCTACGACTACAACGTCGAGGTCACGCGCAAGGTGTGCGAACTGGCGCATGCGGTCGGCGTCAGCGTGGAGGGCGAACTCGGCTGCCTCGGGTCGCTGGAAACCGGCGAGGCCGGCGAGGAGGACGGCGTCGGCGCCGACGGCCGGCTCAGCCGAGACATGCTGCTCACCGACCCCGCGCAGGCCAGGGACTTCGTCGAGCGTACCGGCGTCGACGCGCTAGCCATCGCGATCGGGACCAGCCACGGCGCCTACAAGTTCACCCGCAAGCCCACCGGCGACATCCTCGCGATCGATCGGATCGCCGCCGTCCATGCGGCCGTGCCAGATACCCATCTCGTCATGCACGGGTCGAGCAGCGTGCCGCAGGAGTGGCTGGCGATCATTCGCGAGCACGGCGGCGACATCAGGGAAACCTGGGGCGTCCCGGTCGAGGAGATCCAGCGCGGCATCCGAAGCGGCGTGCGCAAGGTCAACATCGACACCGACATCCGGCTGGCGATGACGGGCGCGATGCGCCGGCTGCTGGCCGAGCAGCGCAGCGAGTTCGACCCGCGCAAGGCGCTGGCCGCTGCCAAGCAGGCCGCCCGCGGCATCGTCGGGGCCCGCTTCGAGGCGTTCGGATGCGCCGGCCAGGCGGCCCGCATCAAGCCGGTCTCGCCGGAGGCGATGGCGGCGCGCTACCGCTGAGAACGCGCGCGCATCGCGGGCGAGGGTTGCGTCTTTAATGCACTGGCGCCTTCCTTTACCCCGGACCGGGGCTCCAGCGTCATGAGCCGAGGAGGTTCACATGGCGACGCTGAGCATCCTCGCGTTCGCGACGGCACATTCCAGGCCGAAACCCGCGCGAGCGCCGCCTCATGATTGAGCGCAAACAAGAGACGCCCTTCACCTGGGTAGGTGCCTTGACGCGACAGGGAGGAAGGCGTTAACTACAAACGCGGTGTCGAACACGGTCTCGTGCTCTCACCGCCGTGAAAGGAGGGCAGACCTATCGAGAAGTCTCGCGCCAACACTCCCCCCACGACCGGCGTCGAAATGCCGGCCAACGTCATCCCCATGTGACGAACCGATGCCACCGAAGGGTGGCATCACGAATGCCCTGCAATGCAACGCAGGGCATTGCTCTTTTGGGGCCCTCGTCCCTCGTCGTTCTCACTCGATGTGATCCTTGGCCCCTCGCGACGGCATTCTCCTGTTGTTGACGGCGCATCGCACCTCCACGCTTCAGCGCGAGCGCTATCACGGCCGCCTGCAACGCCATCAGAGTCCTCAACTCCCGTCGTCGACCAGAGCGGTTCGCACCCGCGGCGCTAATCCGCTCGGCTGCACTGGAAGGTATTTGCAGAAAGCTCGGCGCCACAAAGCAACCTTACTCACCGATACATCGCCAGCAGCCGCTGATTGCTGAACTGAGCCCAAACAGACAATTAGAATCAGCCGCCCTGACTTCACATATTGGCAAACATGGCTCAGACCTACGCACGACTGCAGAAGCAAATCGCCTCACTCGAGGCCGAAGCCCAAAAGCTAAAGAAGTCAGAAGTGTCCGGCGTGATCGCGAAGATCAAGGAGGCCATCGCCGTGTACGGCCTCACCACCGCAGACCTGTTCGCCGGTCGCGCCGCCAAGCGCGGCAAGACGAAGGCCGGCAACCGTACCGGCTTCAAGTACGCCGATGCCCAAGGCAATACCTGGGTCGGCATGGGAAAGCGCCCGCAGTGGCTTCGCGATGCGCTGGCTGACGGCAAGTCGCTCGAGGACTTTCGGGTGAATGGAGCCGCGAAACCGAAGTCGGCCAGTGCCGTAGCTTCGTTGAAGAAGGCGGGAGCCGGAAAGAAACGCAAGGGTGTCGGCAAGGCGAGGTTCCGGGATGGCGCCGGCCATAGTTGGAGCGGCTTCGGACCGCGGCCCGGCTGGCTGAAGAGTGCGATCGCCAGCGGGAAGGCGCTTGACGAGTTGAGGGTCTGACGCGATCCGTTCTTCGGCGAGCGAGTTCGGAGACAACGTAGCCGAAGCCAGCTTCAAGGCGACTGAAGATGAGGAAGTCGAACGCTTGGGCGGCGACAAAGACTGACCGTTGCTGTCCTTCGGCGCACTAGGGACGGTGTCAGCTTTGCGCGGTTGCGGTCAGTGGCCGCCGCGTAGCGAATTCACGGTCGAGGCCTCATTGCGGTCATCAGTTCGCCTCGGCGCAGGCGGTTCCGATGACCGCTATCGAATGTGCTGCGGACCTAGCGTGTGTCTGACGTGATCGAGGATGGCCGAGCGTCGGCTTGCCGACGGCTCGTGCTGGTACTCACGACCCATTGCTGCCGGATGGGCCATCGATAGGCGGACACTCGCGGACTGCGCTGAAGTGCGATCCGTAGCAGTTGGAGCTCGGTGCCCGTGGCGGACGCTCGCGAGGCGGTCTCCCGAGCAGTCAATGGAATCAATGGATCGCAAGCGCATCCGCAGTTGGAATCGGACTCTGGCGAACTGGCGGCAGGCCCCTGGACGCACCGACCTTGGGGCGCTTGTGGCCAAGCACAGGCCAGTGGCCGGCGCGGCCACAAACCTTGACGCTGCGTGCGTTGGTGGAGCGCCCTCTGGTGGCTGGGATACTACGTAGAACCTCGCACTTCGGCGCCGACCACAACGATCGGTCATTCCCGCCACATCAACCGGATGTCGCACCGCCAGCGCCAGAGACTCCACCCCGATGTGATCAAGCTCGGCGTGGTGAGCTTCCTGACCGATGTCAGTTCCGAGATGATCTTCGCCGTGTTCGCCGTTTTCTTTACCACGGTGGCCGGTGCGTCCAGCGCGCTGCTGGGACTGATCGAGGGTCTGGCGGACTTCTCTGCCTCCTCGCTCAATTACTTCGCCGGAAGGCTGTCGGATCGCAGCGGTCGGCGCAAGTGGTTCGCTACGGCAGGCTACGCCTTCTCCACGCTGGCAAAGCTCATCCTGTTGGTGTCGTCGTCTATCGTCGCACTAAGCATCTTTCGTGTCGTCGAGCGGCTGGGCAAAGGCTTTCGCGGCCCGCCCCGCGATGCGTGGCTGGCATCCCTTGCAGACAAGGAGTCACGGGGCTTTGCCTTCGGCGTGCACAAGGCGCTCGACAAGGCAGGCGCAGTGATCGGACCGCTCGTGGCCTATGCGCTGCTGTCCTGGCTGGGGGAGTCGGCCAGCACGTACGCCACGCTGTTCCTGGTTGCCTTCGTGCCTGCTGTCATCAGCGTGCTGGTGCTCACGCGCACCCCTGACCAGCCGGGCGTCGTCCATGAGCGCGAGAGCGTGCGGCGGAACTGGCAGCAACTCACGCCGGGCTTCAAGCGCTTCCTTCTGCCGAGCGCAGTCTTTGCGCTCGCGTACTTCAGTCTCGGCTTCTTTCTGCTCAAGGCTCACAAGGTGGGATTCGGCATGACCGAGGTCGTGCTGCTGTACGCGCTGTTCAACACCACCTGCGTGATCGCTGCTCCATGGGTCGGCCGGCTGGGCGACCACATCGGACGCTCCCGCATCGTCCTGCTCGGCTACGCGGTGTATGCGGGCATCAACCTGTGGCTAGTGTTCGCCAGCAGCCGCTGGGAGGTCATCGCCGTGTTCGCCGTGTACGGCTTCTTCTATGCCATCGACGAATCGCAGAGCAAGGCCTTCATCGCCGACCTCGAGCCAGAGCGGCGCGCCACGGCGGTGGGCGTCTACAACTTCGTCGTCGGCGTGATGTACCTGCCCGCATCCCTGATCGCAGGGGCCTTGTGGGCCATCGCACCGAGTGCTGCTTTTGCTGCGTCGACGGTGCTGTCGGTCGCCACGATGGGAGCGTTCTTGCTGATGCGGCCTGGGCATGCGGAATCGGACTGATGCCCGCGCGGGCGACCCCATGGAGGCTCACTGGCATCAATCGTCTAGAACTGCATCGGATCGATGGAGCCGCCCAACAACTGCTCTCAGCAACTTGTATCTGCGGCCGCTGTTGGCCGCTAGCGCAGCGCGACCCTTCTGGCTACCTGATCCCCGCTGACCGATCCTTCTCCATCCGTTGTTCCTAGCAAGACGGCTCGCACTGCAGAGCAGCGACGCCCGTGCCCGACCGTCCAGCGCGATGCTGGCGCTGCTGGGCGCGGGTATGCTTCCCGTGCGCCGCCGGCGGAAAAGGTGAATCGCATGCCCGCATGCCGCAGAGCTTCGGGGGCGACGGTTACGATGCCTTCATGGGGTTGCGCTACGTCGACGTGAAATCGCCTGACGGCTCCCCCGGCGCACGCGCTGGGCGGATGAATTCCGAAGACCAGTCGCTTCTGGCGCAACTGGATAGCTTTCTCGGCCCTCGCTACACCGCGTTCGTCGTCGTCCTCGCCCTCGCGCTGGGCCTGCTGCTCGCGCTGGCCGCGTATGCGCAGGGTGGGAGCGAGCAGCGCTTGGGCTCGGGTCTCTGGATGCTCGGGCTCGACCCGGTGATCCTCGTCTACATCTTGCTGTTCCATCCGTTCATGCATCGGCGCTGGAAGCGCGCCATGCATTCGCTCGAGGCCCTGGCGCCGCACGCCGCCGGCGCCGGTCGACCGAAGCCGGCCAGCCGCCGCGGCGAGTGGGGCGCCATGCTGCTGGGGACGCTCGTCGGGCTCGCGGTCGCCCGCCGCGTGCCCGCCGAAGGTTGGCTTCGGCTGTATTCCGAGGTCACGAGCGCGCTGATGTTTGCGCTGCTGGCCACGGCGATCTACGGCAGCGTGGTGCGCTCACGGCACCTGGCCGCACATTCACGCGGGCTGGAGCTGAACGTGTTCGACGGGCACTTGCTGACGCCTTTCGCGCAATGGGGGCAGAGCCTGTCGCTGGTGTTCGTCGGCGGTATCAGCCTGAGCCTGCTGTTCCAATCCTACGAAAGCCTGCGCAGCATGGAAGGCGTGATCGTCTATGGCAGCATGGTCCTCGTCGCGTTGACGCTCTTCTTCATGTCCCTGTGGACGATCCACGTCGCGCTGGCCAAGGCGCAGGACAAGGAGCTCGCCAGGGTTCGGCGCGACCTGGGCGCGGCGCGCGAAGCATTGCTGCGCCACCGCGCCTGCGAATCGGCGGGGGCCGTGCAGGACGCCTATCTTCCCGTCGTGGTCCTCGGCGTTTACGAGCAGCAGGTGCTCGACGCATCGACCTGGCCATTCAATCCGACGATCGTCGGGCGAGTGTTCGCGTCCGCGGGCGCGCCGCTTGGCGTCTACCTCCTGAAGCTCGCCTTCGGCGTGGGGGGTGGGCCCTAGCGCCGAGCGAGCCCGGGTCCGTGGCCGATCTCGTCAACGGTTTGCCTGGCCTCCTCGAGGCGGCGCGTCGCTTCCCCTCGGGCGAGGGGAAGGATGTCGTTGGCATAGGCCTCTCCTCGTTGCGCACGCGCTCCTGTTCGGTCCGTGTCCGCTGATGGTCGTTGAAGGCGTCGATGACCGCGGCAGGCGTATCCATCCGCTGCAACTGAACCTGCGTGATCTCGATGTCCGCGCTTTACCGATCGAGCAGTGCCTGCAGCAGAGCGTGCGTCTGGTCTGCGATCTGCTGCCGCTTGTCGGACATCTCCTGACACTTCGGCCGTGCCGAACACTTCGCGGGTCCCGGTGCATCCGGTGGGAAGGCCGCTCTTCCCACCGGCACATCGCTTCACGGATGCTGGATGCCGATGCCGAGGAAGTTCTGGTCGGCCGCCAGGCTGGTGAACACCGACGCGGCGCTGCCCGGCAGGCGCAGCGACACGATCGGGTTGACGTTCGTGCCCGCGGCGCGCGTCGAATAGCCGGCGCGCGGCGCATCGACGGTAAAGGTCTCGAGGCGACCGTCGTCGCGCTCGCGCGTGAAGGCGTTCGTCGTCGCGTCGACCGCGGTCACCGTGTAGTCGTGATCCTGGATCGACGAGGCGCTGCCGCTCGCGTCGAGGGTGAAGCTGCGCAGGCGCGTCACCTCACCCACGGCCGGCAGCGTCCCCGAAGCCTGCTTAGTGGCGACGAAGTAGCCGAAGCTCGAGGCGTTGTCGATCAGGGCGATCATCGTGTGCTGTCCGGTCGCGGTCTTGAAGTCGTAGTAGTGGTCGACGGCGCCCGCGCTCGCACGTTCGAAGCCGCCAGCCGCGCCGACGGTGAGGTCGGGCAGGATGCCGCCGTCGCCGCACGGGTTCAGGCCGACACAGACGAAATGCTGGCTCGCCTTGCCGGCGGCATCGAGCGTGAAGTAGCCGTTCGTCGGCGTCGCCCCGGGCGTGGGCGTGCTCGGATTCCCCAGGTAGGCGAC
>JBLMVT010000237.1:0-3007 GCA_050256835.1 Betaproteobacteria bacterium
CGAGATAGAGCATGGTCTCGTAGGTGCGGATCGCCAGCAGCGAGAGCAGCAGCAGCACGATCGCATCGGGCCAGGTCGGCCGGTCGGCGGTGCCGAGGCGGACGGCGATCAGGATCGTGACGGCGTAGAGGGTGTTGTACTCGCCGACGATGAAGAACGAGGTGGTCATGAACACGATGGCGATCGCGGCGATCACGACCGCGAGGAGCACCGCGTCCTCCTTCGCCCGATGGAGCGCCAGCGTGTAGAAGATCGTGGGCAGGCCGAACAGGCCGAGCGACAGCAGGCGGGCCAGCAGGTGCAGGTCGGTGACGCCCAGGGTGACCGCGGTCATGACCGGGATCTGGCCCAGGATCATGGCGAAGACCCGCGGCATGTAGAAGTCGAAGAAGGCCTCCTGGCGCACGATATGGACCAGGAAATTCGCGCCATCGACGAAGAGACCGCGGGACGTCCAGCTATGCCAGAGCGCGAGCGCCCAGATGATCGCGACGGTCGCCCGATATGCCGTGGTTCTGGAGATCATGCCGCAAAATCGGCCTGTACAGGACCGGCCGGGGCCAGACAAGCCGACAGACCTTGCAGCGGCAATACGGCGCTGTTAGCAAGCCCACGATGCTGACTTGGGAAAAGGTCGACGCCCTCTCCGGCTGGTTCGGCTTTCATTCGTACGCCCTGTGGCGCAGCCTGCTCGACTTCCAGCGGGTGCGGAACATCCGCGGCGATCTGTTCGAAATCGGCGTGTGGCGCGGCCGCTCGGCCTCGGTGCTGGCCACCTACTGCCGCGACGACGAGACGCTGCATCTCTGCGACCTCAGGATCGACGACGCGGCCCTGCGCACCGCCTTCGAGAGCGTCGGCGCGACCGGCCGCAAGGTCTCGGCCATCTCGGCGCCGTCGAGCGAGCTGCCGCGCCGGCTCGACCTGCGCGCCCTGCACCAGAGCGTGCGCTGGATGCACATCGACGGCGAGCACACCGGGCCGGCCGTCTACGGCGAGCTCGAGCTTGCGAACCAGATCGTGCGGCCCGACGGGCTGGTGGTGATCGACGACTTCTTCTCGCCGCGCTACCCGGCCAACACCACCGAAGCGGTGCGCTATCTCGAGAAGAACCCGTTCCATTTCCGGCTGTTCGCCGTCGCCTTCAACAAGGGCTACTTCTGCCGCCCCGAGAGTCTCGCGACCTACATGGACTTCGCCGCCGGCGGCTTGAGCGACGCGCTGCTCGGCTACGACTGCAAGACCACGCTGTTCAAGACCACCGGCGCCTGGGACACCGACGCGATCGGCATCACCGGCTTCGTCGACGCCGCCGGCACGATCGCCGGGCCCGACACCAACCCGCATTACTGGAACATGCTGCGCGACAAGCCGGTGCTGTCGCTCGGCGCGCGGCTGCGCAACGCCTGGCGCGAGCTGATCCGCTAGACAGCTCGTCACGCAGCCTTGGCGATCTTCATCTGCTCGTCGAGGTCGTCGGCGATGAAGTTGCGCACGACCTCGTCGAGATCCTTGTCGATCTCGAAGCCGAGCCGGCGCGCGCGCGCGCCGTCGATGCCCTGGGGCCAGCCGTCGCAGATCTTCTGGATCGCCGGGTCGTGCTGCCACACGACCTTGCCGACAGAGCGGTTGCCGGCGTGCTTGCCGACCGCCTGCTCGAGCTGCCTGGCGGTGACGTTGATGCCGTTCAGCAGCAGCGTGCGCCCCGGCCCGAAGGCGTCGGCCGGCAAGTCGTGCAGGCGCACGAAGGCGTCGACCGTCTTGCGCGGACTCAGGACGACCATGATGGTCTGCGGCGTCACCGGGCAGACCACGTCGACACCGGTCAGCGGCTCGCGCACCACCGAGCTCGCCCAGGTCGAGGCGGCCTTGTTGGGCAGTCCGGTGCGCACGCAGATCGTCGGCAACCGGACTGCCGTGCCGCGCAAGAATCCCTTGCGGGTGTAGTCGCGGATCAGGAACTCGCCGATCGACTTCTGCGAGCCGTAGGAGGTCTGCGGCGTGAGCGGCGTGTCGTCGGTCACCGCCGGCGGCAGGTCGCCGCCATAGGCCGCGAGCGACGAGGTGAAGACCACGCGCGGATTGGTGCCGAGCTCGCGGCAGGCCTCCAGCACGTTGCGCGTGCCGTCGAGATTGACCCGGTAGCCGAGATCGAAGTCGGCCTCGGCGCCGGCGCTCACCACGGCCGCGAAATGGAACACCGTCGCGGCGCCCTGCATGATCGACTGCACGGTGGCGCGGTTGGCAATGTCGCCGGCCAGCGCCTTGACCCGCGGATCGTCGAGGCCCGGGCCGCTGGCAACGCCGACATCGAACAGCAACAGCTCGCTCACCTTCTGTGGCCTGCCGTCTGCGTCGGCCAGCGTACCCTGCTGCAGGATGCGGCGGGCGAGCTTCTTGCCGAGGAAGCCACCGCCTCCGGTGATCACCACCTTCATGTGCGTTTCCGTCCCATGCCTTGAATGGCCCGAAGTGTGCACAGAACCGGCGTGACAGTCTATGTTGGGTGCGGATGCGGGTGATCAGCTGGAACCTGTTGCGGCTCGAGGGCGCCGCCGTGGCCGACGTGGCGGCGCTGCTCGAGCGCGAGCGGCCCGACGTGCTGCTCATGCAGGAAGTGACCCAGCACATGGACGTGCTGCTGCACAAAGTTCCCGGCCACTACCATCGCCTGCCCTGGCCCGGCCGCATCCACGGCCTGGCGGTCTGGAGCCGCCACAACTTCGCCACGCCGCACATCCTGCCGCTGCCCGCCTCGCCCCTGCCCGGCCGCCTGCCCCAGCGACGCAGCCAGATCGTGCAGGTGGGCGACATTACTTTCGCCAACGTCCATCTCAGCCACGGCCAGCTGCTCAACCGCCGCCAGCTGCTGCGCATCGCCGCGGCGCTGCGCGGCAAGCCGTCGGCGATCATCGGCGACTACAACGCGGTCGGCCCGAGCATGATCCCGGGCTTCGCCGATGTCGGCCCGCGCGAGGCGACGCATTTCGGCGGCGACGTCGTGCCC
>JBLMVT010000238.1:0-4845 GCA_050256835.1 Betaproteobacteria bacterium
CGGCGCGCTGCGCGACCAGCAGGCGGTGGCGAGCGCCGTCGAGCCGCTGCTGCAGGGCGCGGGTGCGCCGACGACGCGCTGGGCCATGCCCGCGCAGGAGGCCGACGCCGGCGCAGCGGTGCGGCAGCCGGCGCTGCAGCGCGTCCTGGTCGAGATCCTCGGCCTGGCCTGCAGCGACGCGGCCGCCGACGCGCCGATGCCTGCCGGTGAGGCCCGCTCGCTCGTCGAGCAGCGGCTGCAGCGACTGCACCGCCGGCTGCGCCGCGCGGCGAAAGACTTCGAGGCGCTGCCGCGCGAGCAGCAGCACCGCGCGCGCAAGCGGCTCAAGCGCCTGCGCTACCTGGCCGAATTCGTCGCCCCGCTGTGGCCGCACCACCACGCCGAGCGCTACCTCTCCCGCCTGGAGCGTGCGCAGGACGCGCTCGGCCGGCACAACGACGTCGCGGTGGCCGCCGACCACTTCCGCCGCGACGGCCAGGCCGATCCGCGCTCGCTGTTCGCCGCGGGCTGGCTCGGCGCTCACCTGCAGTGGACGGCGCACGAGTGCCGCCGCGAACTCGGGCGCGTCACCGACACGGTGCGCTTCTGGCGAGGCTAGCCACCGAGTGGCCCCGATGGAGCAGCCTTGATCCGACCCGACCAACCCGACTGGCGCGACGTGTCTGGGCTGACGCAGGCCGAGGCCGAGGCGCGGCTGCGCATCGAGGGGCCCAACGAACTGCCCGGCGCTCGCCGTCGATCGATCGCGGCGATCGCGCTGCAGGTGATGCGCGAGCCGATGTTCCTGCTGCTGGTCGCGGCCGGGGCGCTCTACCTCGTCCTCGGCAACGTGGGCGAGGCGTCGGTCCTGCTCGCCTTCGTCGTGATGGTGGTGGGGATCACCATCGTCCAGGAGCAGCGCGCCGAACGCGTGCTCGAGGCGCTGCGCGACCTGACCAGCCCGCGCGCGCTCGTCGTCCGCGATGGCGAGCGCCGGCGCATCGCCGGCCGCGAGGTGGTGCGCGGCGACGTGCTGCTGCTGGCCGAGGGCGACCGCGTGAGCGCCGACGCCGCCGTCCTCGCGCGGCGCAACCTGCGGCTCGACGAATCGCTGCTCACCGGCGAGTCCGCGCCGGTCGGCAAGACGGCATGGGACGGCCACGAGGCGCCGGGCCGGCCGGGCGGCGAGGGCCGGCCCTGGGTCTACTCGGGCACCCTGGTCGTGCAGGGAACGGCGATCGCCGAGGTGATCGCGACCGGCGCGCACAGCGAGATCGGGCGCATCGGCAAGGCCCTGCAGACGCTCGCGCCCGAGGACACGCCGCTGCAGCGGCAGACGCGCACGCTGGTGCGCAGGCTCGCGCTGGTCGCGCTCGCCCTGTGCGCCGTGCTGGTGGTCGTCTACGGGCTGACGCGCGGCGACTGGATCGCGGGGCTGCTGGCCGGCATCACGCTCGCGATGGCGACGCTGCCGGAGGAGTTCCCGGTCGTGCTGACGGTCTTCCTGGCGCTGGGCGCCTGGCGCATCTCGCGCCGGCGCGTGCTGACGCGCCGCGTGCCGGCCATCGAGACCCTGGGCTCGGCCACGGTCCTGTGCGTCGACAAGACCGGCACGCTGACCGAGAACCGGATGGCCGTGCACACGCTGGCCGCCGGCGCGGCGACGTTCCGCGTGCCGGGCGAAGACGACCGCACGCCGCTGCCCGAGGCCTTCCATGACCTGCTCGAATTCGGCATCCTGGCCAGCGAGGTCGACCCGTTCGACCCGATGGAGAAGGCGATGCGCGCGCTCGGCCGGCGCTACCTCGCCGACACCGAGCACCTGCACGCGAGCTGGGAGCTGGTCCACGAATACCCGCTCACGCCCGAGATGCGGGCGATCTCGCACGTCTGGCGCTCGACGCGCGGCGACGAATACGTCATCGCCGCGAAGGGCGCCCCCGAGGCGATCGCCGACCTGTGCCACCTCGATGCCGCGGCGCAGGCCGCGCTGGCGCAGCAGGTGGAGCGGCTGTCGGCGCTGGGCCTGCGCGTGCTCGGCGTGGCGCAGGCGCGCTACCGCGGCGCCGAATGGCCGCCGCTGCAGCACGATTTCGATTTCCAGCTGCTCGGCCTGGTCGCGCTCGCCGATCCGCTGCGGCCGACCGTCCCCGCCGCGATCGCCGAGTGCCGGAGCGCGGGCATCCGCGTCGTCATGATCACCGGCGACTACCCCGGCACCGCGCTGGCGATCGCGCGCGAGGCCGGGCTCGATGCCGGCGAGGTGATGAGCGGCGCCGAGTTCGACCGGCTGACTGCCGCCGAGCTGCGCTCGCGCCTGCCGCGGGTGAACGTGTTCGCGCGCGTCGTGCCCGAGCAGAAGCTCGCGCTCGTCGGCGCCTTCAAGGCCGCCGGCGAGGTCGTCGCGATGACGGGCGACGGGGTCAACGATGCCCCCGCGCTGAAGGCCGCGCACATCGGCATCGCGATGGGCGGCCGCGGCACCGACGTCGCGCGCGAGGCGGCCGCGCTGGTGCTGCTCGACGACGACTTCGCCTCGATCGTCGCCGCCGTGCGCCTGGGCCGGCGCATCTACGGCAACCTGCGCAAGGCGATGATCTACATCCTCGCGGTCCACGTGCCGATCGCCGGCCTGTCGCTGCTGCCGGTGCTGTTCGGCTGGCCGCTGGTCTTCTTCCCGGTGCACATCGCCTTCCTCGAGTTCATCGTCGACCCGGCCTGCTCGGTCGTGTTCGAGGCCGAGCCCGAGGAGGCGGACACCATGCGGCGCCGGCCGCGGCCGCCCGACGAGCCGCTGCTCGGCGCGCGCCATCTCGGGCTCGGCCTGCTGCAGGGCGCCGGCGTGCTCGCGCTGTGCATCGCCCTGTTCGGCGTCGCGCTCGGCCGCGGCCTCGGCGAAGGCGCGGCGCGCTCGCTGGCATTCACCGCGCTCGTCGTCGCCAACGTGGCGCTGATCTTCGCCAACCGGTCGCGCGACGGCAGCCTCCTCGGCTCGCTGCGGGTGCCCAACCGCGCGCTGTGGTGGGTCACCGGCGCGTCGCTGCTCGGCCTGGCGCTGGTGCTGCACGTTCCCTGGCTGCGCGGTCTGTTCGAGTTCGCGCCGCTGGCGCCGGGCCCGCTGCTGCTCGCGCTGGCCGCAGGACTGGCGAGCATTGCCTGGTTCGAGCTGCTCGGGCTCGCAGCGCGTGCGGCGCCGGCGGCCGGGAGCCGGCCCGGGCAGACGGGGCGCGGATGAGCGTTCCCGGCCAGGACCCGGCCGACGGGTTCGTCCTCGTGCTCAACTGCGGCTCGTCGAGCATCAAGGTCGCGCTGTTCGACGCGACGGCCCGGCCGCTGTCGCGCACGCCGGCCTGGCGCGGCGCGGTGCAGGGCATCGGCGGTCCGCAGGCCCGCTTCGTCGACGCCGATGGCGCGGCAACACCGCTGGCGCTCGACGCCGCGCAGCCGTACCACGCGGCGCTCGGCCACATCCGGCGGCTCGTCGCGGCGCAGCTCGGCGAGCGGCGCATCGCGGCGGTCGCCCATCGCGTCGTGCACGGCGGCAGCCGCTACGGGCGGCCGGTGCGCATCGACGCCGAAGTGCTGGCCGACCTCGAGCGCTACGTCCCGCTGGCGCCGCTGCACCAGCCGTTCGCGCTCGAGGTGATCGGCCTGCTGCTGGCGCAGCAGCCCGACCTGCCGCAGGTCGCCTGCTTCGACACGGCGTTCCACCGCTCGCAGCCGCGGGTCGAGCAGCTGTTCGCGCTGCCGCACGCGATGTGGGAGCGCGGCCTGCGCCGCTACGGCTTCCACGGCCTGTCGTACGCGTACATGGCGGTCGCGCTGCCCGAACGGCACGGCGCGGCCGCGCGCGGGCGCACCATCGTCGCGCACCTGGGCAGCGGCGCCAGCCTGTGCGCGATGCAGGACCTGACGAGCGTGGCGACGACGATGGGCTTCTCGGCGCTGGACGGCCTGATGATGGGCACGCGCTGCGGCTCGCTCGACCCGGGCGCGCTGCTGTACCTGATGGAGAGCGAGCGGCTCACGCCGGCGCAGGTCGGCCACCTGCTGTACCACGAGTCGGGCCTGCTCGGCGTCTCGGGGCGGTCGTCCGACACCCGGGTGCTGCTGCAGCACGAGGCGTCGGACGAGCGCGCGCGCGACGCGCTGGCGCTGTACGTGCGGCGCATCGTGCGCGAGGTCGGCGCGCTGGTCGCACTGCTCGGCGGCCTGGACCTGCTGGTCTTCACCGCGGGCGTCGGCGAGCACGCCGCCGAGATCCGCCGGCGCGTCTGCGCAGCGCTCGGCTTCCTCGGCGTCGCGCTCGACCCTGCCGCCAATGCCGAACACCGCCCGCTCGTCTCGGCGGCGGGCAGCGCGGTGAAGGTCGGCGTCGAGCCCACCAACGAGGAGTGGATCATCGCGCGGGAGGCGCTGGCGCTGCTGGCTGCACCGCCGGCAGGCTGAGGCGATACGCTGCAGCGCATGAAGCATCCGTTCGCCACGCTGCGGCAGATTCCTTCCGGCGTCTGGGTGCTGGGCTTCGTGAGCCTGCTGATGGACATCTCCTCCGAGATGATCCACAGCCTGCTGCCGATGTTCATCGTGGGCGTGCTCGGCGCCAGCGTCTTCGCCGTCGGCCTGATCGAGGGCATCGCCGAGTCGACCGCGCTCATCGTCAAGGTCTTCTCGGGTGCGCTCAGCGACTACCTGGGCCGGCGCAAGGGGCTCACGCTGCTCGGCTACGCGCTCGGCGCGCTGACCAAGCCGGTGTTCGCGCTCGCCAACGGCATCGGGCTGGTGGTCGCGGCGCGCTTCGTCGACCGCGTCGGCAAGGGCATCCGCGGCGCGCCGCGCGATGCGCTGGTCGCCGACATCGCGCCG